>NZ_CAXRDQ010000040.1:0-65007 GCF_964229365.1 Abyssibacter sp.
CCGAACGCATGCAAGCTTTCATGAGAGCAGTACACCGTGCCGATGATGTAGAAGGTGTCGTCGACGTTGGCGACCCAGTCACGCAGTGCCTCGTTCATCGCGTCCTTGAGCGTGCGTGAACCAGAGGTGACCGGCACGACCTCGGCGCCGAGCAAGCGCATCCGAAATACATTGGGGGACTGGCGGGCGATGTCTTCCTCGCCCATGTAGACCACACATTTCAGGCCCAGCCGAGCCGCGACCGTGGCGGTCGCCACGCCATGCTGGCCGGCTCCAGTCTCGGCGATAATGCGCGTCTTGCCCATACGGTTGGCGAGCATCGCCTGCCCCACCGTGTTGTTCACCTTGTGGGCGCCGGTGTGGTTCAGGTCCTCACGCTTGAGGAAGATGCGTGCGCCGCCGTACTCGCGAGTCAGCCGCGCGGCAAAATACAACGGCGTGGGGCGACCGACGTAGTTGGCCAGATCCGCATCCAGCTCGGCGCGGAACGCAGGGTCAACCTTCAGCTTGTCGTAGGACTCGATCAGCGCATTCAGCGGCTCGATCAGTGTTTCGGAGACGAAGGAGCCGCCGTAGGGGCCAAAATGGCCAGGCGCGGGCGGTCTCGACGGTTCAGGGATCGGATTGGTCGGCACGTTGTACTGCTCTCATGAAAGCTTGCATGCGTTCGGCTGACTTCAGCCCCGGGCCATCTTCGACCCCGGTGCTGACATCCACCGCCCACGGACGAACGGCACGGATCGCCTGCTCGACATTGTCGGGTTGGAGCCCACCAGCCAGCATCAACGGCCGCTGGCGAGCCCAGCCCGCCACGCGATTCCAGTCAAAGGTCTGGCCGGTACCCCCGGCGGCACCAGGCGCATGGCTATCTGCCAGCACCAGCGCGTCCGGGTGCCCCGCAGGATCGACCGGAGTGGAGCCGCCAAGCCCCAGCGCCTTGATGTAGGGAAGCCCGAATTGACGGCATTCTTCAGCCGTTTCCGCACCATGAAACTGTAGCATGTCGGGCCGGACCACCTGAACGATCTGCTTGACCTGTTCAGCAGGCTGATCCATCACCAGGACCACGCAGGAACAGAGTCCGGGAATGCGCTCACGCAGCGTTGCGGCCTGCTGCAAATTCACCTGTCGGGGGCTTGCTGCAGCGAAAACCAGGCCGACGGCATCCGCGCCGAATTGAACGGCCTGATCAACGTCCTCGGCCCGCGTGAGCCCGCAGATTTTTATTCGAGTGCGTCGCATGGTGGTCCGAATAGCGCGGTATCACTGTCCGTCGAGGGGAAGTCGTAAGGTGGCGGATACAGGGCGGCGACGAAGTAAAGCCCGCCGGCCGGCCCGGTGACACCTGCCGCTTTGCGATCACGGGCAGCGAGAATGTCACCCATCGCCGCAGCATCACGCTTGCCCTGCCCGATCTCCAGCAGTGTACCTGCGATGTTGCGCACCATATGGTGAACAAAGGCGTTGGCCTGGATATCGATGAGCACGAAAGCGCCGAGCCGACGGACCTGCAAAGCGTCCACACGTCGCCATGGCGTACTGGATTGGCACTCCGAAGCACGAAACGAGCTGAAGTCATGCTCCCCGACCAGCACCTGTCCGGCGGCGTGCATGCGGTCTGCGTCCAGGGCATAGCTCCACCACGCAGCCCGGTCAGCCCAGATCGCCGAACGCGATCGGGAATTATGAATCACGTAACGATAGCGGCGGCCGACGGCCGTGTAACGGGCGTGAAAGGCGTCGTCCACCGGACGCACCCAGCGAATGCTGATATCCGCCGGCAGGCTAGTGTTGGCACCGAGCATCCAGCTATGCGTGGGGCGTGCGACAGGCGAATCGAAGTGCACGACCTGACCCAGGCCATGCACGCCAGCGTCGGTGCGGCCCGCGCAGATCACTCCAATCCGAGTATTCGCCACCGCGGACAGCGCGGCCTCAACATCGGCCTGCACCCCAGGCGAATGCTTCTGAGCCTGCCAGCCGGCATAGCGGGTTCCGAGATACTCCACTCCGGCCGCGAACCGCATCACAGCGCAAGCCCCGCGATCACGCCGCCTGCGAGCGCCACCGGCATCAGCCATTCCTGTAGCTGGGGGGTCGGCAACTCAATGGCCTGCGACGCAGTGTTTGCGGACGGTGCCTGTTCGATACCACGAATCAGCTCTGCCGCCGTGTCGACCCAGCCTTGCCTTGCGGCACCCCGCAACGCGTTGACCTGTTCCTGCAGCTCGCCCACCCGATGCAGCGTCATCGCCAGCCGGACCGCGAACCGCCGGGTGTGCAAACCCAGGCGTTCCAGCGGCGTGGTCAGCCAGACCATACCGCCCGCAAGCGCATCGGTGGGCACGGGCCGAACCAGCCAGTGCACCGCCATCAGCAGGGTTGCCAGGACCAGCGCCCTGTGACCACCTTCCAGGGCACCTTGCCAGGTCGGCCGCGCAGCCCAATCCAGCAGCGGTGTACCTGGCGTGAAGCCGAGATAGAGCACGGCCAATGCGAGAAACAACCATTTCAACTGCCAGAGTGCCCGCAGCCATTCCTTGATGGCGGTGCGTCCGCATTCCAGCAGAAACAGGAGAGCAACCACCCCGAAGAAGACGCCCAGCGCGGCGAGATCGACCAGCATCAGGCCAACCGCCAGGACCAGCAGCGTGATCAACCGGACGGGGGCCGACGGCTTTCGCCAGCTTGCAGAAGGATATCGAGTCAAACCAACAAGGTCCGTCGCCGCGACGAGCCATCACGCCGCATCAGACTCCGAACTCCCTTAGCTGCCGCCACTCAAGCGATTCTTCAGCGTCGCCGCTTCCGCCTTCTGCTCGTCGTTTCCGCCAGCCAGCACGTCGTCGATCAGGCTGTTCGCCATTTCGGCATCGCCCATGTCGACATAGGCTCTGGCCAGATCCAGCTTGCCACCAAGATCGGCATCGGCGGCCGTGTCGGAGTCGACATCCGCCGCATCGTCGTCGTCGAACATCGCGTCGAGATCAAAGTCCGTCGCATCGGTTGACACCGGAAGCGCCGGTTCCGCAGGACCGTCCGACTCGAAATCGAACTGATCGAGATCAATCTCGGAATCGTCGGCACTCAGCAGGTCACTTTCGCCGGACGACGCAGCATCCGCTACAGCCTCATCCCCCAGGTCGAAATCGCCCAGGTCAAAATCGAACGCCGGCTCATCCCCTGCCGGTTTATCGTCCGGTATCGCATCGACGTTCGCTGACGATGTCAGCGGGGGTTCGGGCTGTGGTTCGGGTGATTGAAGGCTTGGTGACTCCTCGGCGTCCACAACGAAATCATCCAGGTCGCCGAGAAAGGCTTCCGCCTCATCCGCGTCGATGGTTTCGCTTGACTCGTCCGAAGCCTCTTCGGACTCGACGTCGACGGAATCATCGATTCCAACCGCGGCGACTGGCGCCTCGCTCAGGGCCGGTTCATCAGGAAACTCCGGCACGATGTCCTGCGGTGGCGGTGCTGCTGCGACCTCATCGGCAACGCCGTCGTCAGCGCCATGGTCATCCGTCGACGGCTCAGCCTCGGCGCTGCCAACCTCGAAGTCCTCCAGGCCTGCCAACACGTCTTCGGCATCGTCTTCGCCCGCCTGGGTGCCGGTGTAGAGCGGCGCGTCAGACGTCATCGTGTCGATGTCGAAGGCGAGTCGATCCTGAATGTCGGCTGCCACCGCGGATTCGGGGTCAACCTCGTCCGCTACGCTGGCCGGCTCCGGCTCGGGCTCGGACGACGGCACGTCAGCGTCGAAGTCTTCGAGCTCGAACTCCAGCGAATGTCCGTCGTCTTCGACGCCCGCGTCGGCCTTCGTGGATTCGTTACTGTCGACCGTCGGCGGCTCGATCTCGAATGCCAGCGATGCCTCGTCCTCGGCGGTTTCATCGGCCCCAAAGTCATCGAGATCGAAGTCAGTCGCTGGCGCTGCTGTGTCGGGTTCGGCGTCAAAGTCCAGATCAAGACCAGCGTCATCGAACCCGGCCACTTCGTCCTGCTGGAAGATGGCCTCATCGGGGGCGAGCTGCTGCCCCATGATGATGACGCGCTGCCACTCGGCGGATGACAGCTCATCCTGGATTTGTTCGGCGAGTTCGATGAACTCGGCACGCTGGCTGGCCGCGAAATAGACCTCCGCCAGCTTGGCCTTCACATCGGCGCGACCCGGTTCAGCCTGCATCGCCTGCTGCAATAACAGGGCGGCCTCGTCATATAGCCCGTATGCCAGATGGAAATCCGCCTCCGCCACCGGATCGTCGCCGCTGACGTCGATCATGATGGTTTCGGAGTGGAACTGCTGCGTCGACTCCGAAGCCGGCGTCGCTTCGCGCGAAGGCTCATCGCCCGGCGCGGTCAGATTGCCCGCATCGAAGATCGCGGTCGCATCCAGATCGCCAGCGGTTTCGCCAGTCTCCTGCGGCGCCGTTGGCTCAGCGTCGCCGGCATCGTAGACCGCCGTCGCCACCATGAGATCATCGGCAACCGGTGCTGCGGCGGCAGGCGCCGCTTTCTCCGGCTTACTCCGCTGTTCGGCGGCGTCGGTTTCCGTCTGCGAGACATCGACCGGCGCGGGCTGCGGCGCGGTTGGCCAGATGGAGGCCGGTTCTTCAGCCGCCTGACGGCGTTTCCAGAACCAGTAGCCAGCCCCGCCGGCCACCAGAACCAACAACAGCAGCAACCAAGGGAACCCACCCTCGTCGTCGACCGGTTGCGCCGGCGCCGATGGCTGCTGAACCGGGCGTGTGGCGGGCGGTTCGTCCGGTTCCGCAGCCAGATCTTTCGCGCCGGCATCACCTTCAGTCGCTGGCGGAGCGGCGGCCAGCTCGGTCTCGACATCCGTGTCGTCGCGCGTTGACGGCTGGGGCTCCTGCGAGCGCCCTGCCTGCTGCGCACGCAAGCGCTCCAGCGCGCTCATCGGTTGTTCAGCCGGCGGCGAAGACCCCGCACTCGGCTCGCGACTGGCCGGCGGCGTGCTTTGCTCTGATGACGTTTGCGGTGACCGCGCCGGCTCGGCACGCGCCACGTCGGAATCAGCGACCTGCTCGTCGGCTCCCCCCGCGGCGGCCGTCTGGCTATCGGCAACAACCGGTTCAGGCGTTTCGGGCTCGCGTTGCGTCGGCGTGGCGTCTTCCGTGATCGCGCTGCCGGTTTCGGGCACCGGCGGCTCAGCAACGGCAGGTTGTTGGATCGGTTGGTCTTGTGTGGGCGTCGGCTCGGGGCGGCGAGGCGCTGCCGGCCGTTCGGCGCGAGGTGACGCCACCGGCGCCACTGGAGGCACGTACGCCCTGCGCTGGCGCGCGACCTCCTGCTTGGCCGTCTCAGGGTCGACGCTGGCAACGTCCGCCGCTGATGGCACGGCGAGCGTCGCGCCAGCCTTGAGGGTGTTCAGATTGCCGTCGAACGCCTCCGGATTGGCATAGAAGATCGCCAGCTGCATCTGATCCATCGACAGCGACGGGTCTGGGCGCAGGCGATACGCGATGCTCCAAAGCGTTTCGGATTTCTTGACTGGCCCGTATCGCCCGGTGGTGGTGCCACGCGCGGCGCCGACCGTCGGCGCGGAGGCCGCGGCTGCGGGTCGCGTCCGGGGTTGAGGCTTGGGCTGGACCGACGTTTCGGGCGATGCCGCGTCGACCCAACCAACGCCTTCGTTGAACGCCGGATCGGTGATGGGTTGTGCGGTGTCCGCAGGTGCTGGCGCCACAGGCCGGGCTGGAGCCGCGCTCTGCGGCTCTCCCACGCTCGGCTCAACCGCGGCCGGCGCATCGGATTGCGACTGCTCTGCCTGCGCGACCTGCTGGAAAGCCACGGCCGGCGGGTCAAGCAGGATGGTGTAGTTGCGCAACAGCCGCCCACTACCCCAGCTGAATTCCAGAAGCAGGTCCAGAAACGGCTCGCGGGCGGCGGTCCGCCCGCGGACGCGCACGAACGGCGATGCGCCCGGCACCACTTCAAACTGCAAGCCGGCGACATAACCGGTTAGTTCAAGACCGGCTGTTTCAAACGCAGCTGCCGACGCCGGGCTGACTACAAGCGTGCTGAGCTCGGATGACGATGCGGCCACGAGCGGCACCTGGGCATCCAGGGGCTCGTTGAGCATGGAACGCACTTCGATTTCGCCCAGCGCAAGCGCGTCGGCACGAAAGACGAGACTGATACTCGCGACCGCGAGAAAAACGGCGAATAAACGCATGATGCTGTCGACTCTCCCCTGGCGCGATGCCACTGGTCGACCTACCCCCGGTCTGAATTAGGCGCGTTAACTTGCTGTTATACCTTACAAACCTCTGGCGACCAAGGTTTCTGCGATCTGGATGCTGTTGAGCGCCGCACCCTTGCGGACGTTGTCGGAGACGATCCACAAATTGAGGCCGTTCGGATGGGAGATATCCTCGCGGATGCGGCCCACATAAACCGCATCGTTGTTAACCCCTTCCGTTACAGCTGTCGGGTAGCCACCATCTTCATGGCTGTCGACCACGACCACGCCAGGCGCCCGTTCGAGCAGCTCCCGGGCATCCAGTGCCGACAGCGGCTCCCGCAGTTCCAGATGCACGGCTTCGGAATGGCCGAAAAACACGGGAATGCGCACCGCCGTGGGGTTCACACGAATGTCCGCGCGCCCCATGATCTTCTGGGTCTCCCACACCATCTTCATTTCTTCCTTGGTGTAGCCGTTGTCCAGGAAGACATCAATGTGCGGCAAGGCGTTGAACGCGATCTGCTTGGGATACGCCGTCGGCGTCTCGATCTCGAGACCGTTGAGCAGCCGGGCCGTCTGGCCGGCCAGTTCCTCGACGCCGGGCTTACCGGTACCAGAGACCGCCTGATACGTGGCGACATTGATCCGTTCGATATGCGCCGCGTCGTCAATCGGCTTGAGGGCCACCACCATCTGAATGGTGGAGCAATTCGGATTGGCAATGATGTTCCGTGCTTCGAAGCCGTCCAGTGCCTGCGGATTCACCTCCGGCACGACCAGTGGAATGTCGTCGTCGTAGCGAAACTGCGAGGTGTTGTCGATAACCACGCAACCGGCGGCCGCAGCCTTCGGGGCGTATTCGGCAGAAACCGAAGCACCGGCCGAGAACAGGCCGATCTGCACCTTGGCAAAGTCGAAATCGGCAAGGTTCTGCACTTTCAGCTGACGCGAGCCGAAGGCCACGCGTGCGCCTGCGGAGCGTTCGCTCGCCAGCGCGTACACCTCGCCAACGGGGAACTTGCGCTCGGCGAGTATGGACAGCATCGCCTCGCCCACCGCACCGGTCGCACCGACGACAGCCACATCGTATGTCTTGCTCATGATCGTCTTTCCAATTCGTTAAGTGTTCAGTCCGCGCGGCTTTCCAGCGCCCGGATCACGGCGTCACCCATGGCGACGGTTCCGACGCTGGGGCCGCCGCCGGTTTGCAGATCGGCGGTACGTAGCCCGCCCGCCAGCACCTCTGCCACCGCGGTCTCGACCGCGTCGGCCATCGCTATTTCGTTGAGGCTATAGCGCAGCAACATGGCCAGCGACAGCATCGTCGCCAGCGGGTTCGCCTTGTCCTGCCCGGCGATATCCGGCGCCGAGCCATGCACCGGCTCGTACAGACCGCGGCTCTGCTCGTTGAGCGATGCCGATGGCAACATGCCGATGGAACCGGTCAGCATCGCAGCAATGTCCGACAGGATGTCGCCAAAGAGGTTACCGGTCACGATGACATCGAACTGCTTCGGCGCCCGCACGAGCTGCATGGCCGCATTGTCGACATACATGTGTGACAGCTCGACATCCGGATAGTCCTGAGCAACCGCCGTCACCGTGTCACGCCAGAATTCGGAGACTTCCAGGACGTTGGCCTTGTCCACCGAGCACAGCCGCCCATCACGCAGTCGAGCGATCTCGAACGCGCGCCGGGCAATGCGCTCGATCTCGTCCCGGCGGTAGACCATGGTATTGAACGCACGATGCTCGGCGCGCTCCCGCGGCTGGCCGAAGTAAATGCCTCCGGTCAGCTCGCGCACGATCATGATATCCAGCCCGGCCACCAATTCCGGGCGCAGGCTGGAGGCGGATGCCAACTCCGGCACCAGACTGGCCGGCCGCAGATTGGCGAACAGGTCCAGCGCCGCACGAATGCGCAGCAGCCCACGCTCCGGACGCAGGTCGCGTTCGATGCCGTCCCACTTCGGACCGCCGACGGCGCCGAACAGGATGGCATCGCTCGCCTTTGCAAGAGCCTGGGTGCTGGGTGGCAGTGGATCACCGTCCGCCTCATAGGCGGCGCCGCCGATCAGCGCCGATTCGGTTTCCACGTTCAGGCCATGGGTGCGGACCAGGGTCTGCAACACCCGCTCGGTCTGCCCGACGATCTCCGGACCAATGCCATCGCCAGGAAGTAACAGCAGCTTGTGCGTCATACCTCGGTGACTCCCTGCAACCACGGCGAGGCCGCTCGCTGTTTGGCCTCGAATGCACGAATGGCCTCTTCGTATTGCAGCGTCTTGCCGATCTCGTCCAGCCCCTGCATCAAGGCATCGCGGCGAAAGCCATCGATGTCGAAGCTCCACACGCGCCCGTCTGGGTGCCGCACTTCGCAGGCCTGCAAATCCACCGTCAGATCCAATGGCGCGGCCAGCGCATCCTGCATCAGGGCTTCGATTGCATCAGCCGGCAGCACGACGGGCAGCACGCCATTCTTGAAGCAGTTGCTGAAAAAAATGTCTGCATAGCTCTCGGCGATGACCACGCGAAACCCGTAGTCCGCCAGCGCCCAGACCGCGTGCTCACGGGAGGAGCCACAACCGAAGTTGCGCCGCGCCAGCGCGATACTGCTGCCCCGGAACGCCGGCTGGTTCAGCACGAATTCAGGATTCTCCGTGCGGTCTTCCGGACGCGAATCCAGTGTGCCCGGATCCTTGAAGCGCCATTCGTCGAACAGGAAGGCACCGAAACCCGTGCGTTTGATCGATTTCAGGTATTGCTTGGGAATGATGGCATCGGTGTCGACATTCGACCGATCCATCGGCATCACCCGGCCAGTGTGCGTAATCAGTGCTTCCATGATCTAGGCTCCCAGTTCCAGCGTGCGCACGTCGACAAAATGACCATGGACGGCTGCAGCCGCCGCCATCGCCGGGCTGCACAAATGCGTACGCCCGCCCTGTCCCTGACGTCCTTCGAAATTGCGATTGGATGTCGAGGCGCACCGTTCGCCAGGGTCCAGTCGGTCTGCGTTCATACCCAGACACATGGAACAACCCGGCTCGCGCCACTCGAATCCGGCATCGACAAAAACCTTGTCCAAACCTTCGGCCTCTGCCTGCGCCTTGACCAGACCCGATCCCGGCACGACCAGCGCCTGGCGGATGTTGGGGGCCACGCGACGGCCTCTGGCCACAGCCGCGGCTGCGCGCAAATCCTCAATCCGTGAATTCGTGCAGGAACCAATGAACACACGGTCCATGGCGATCTCGGTCAGGGCTTGCCCGGCGCGGATGTCCATGTATTCCAGGGCCCGCGTCCATCCGGATCGCTTGTCAGCCGGCGCGGCGGCCGGATCCGGCACGCGGGCGGTGACGGGCGCCACCATCTCCGGGGAGGTGCCCCAGCTCACCTGCGGCGTGATGTCGGCTCCCTGCAGCTCGACTTCAACGTCGAACACGGCGCCGGCATCGGACACCAGATCCCTCCACGCAGCCTCGGCCTGGTTCCACAGTGCACCACTCGGCGCATAGGGGCGGCCGCGCACGTAATCGATCGTCTTGTCATCGACGGCGACCATGCCGGCTCGGGCGCCCGCCTCGATCGCCATGTTGCACAAGGTCATACGCCCTTCCATCGACAGGTCGCGGATCGCCTGACCGGCAAATTCGATCACACAGCCAGTGCCGCCGGCGGTTCCGATCTCGCCAATGATGGCCAGCACGATGTCCTTTGCAGTGACTCCCGCACCCACCGCCCCATCCACGGTGACGCGCATGCTGCGTGATTTCGACAGCACCAGGCATTGCGTGGCCAGCACCTGCTCGACCTCGGAGGTTCCGATGCCGAATGCCAGCGCCCCGAACGCGCCGTGGGTGGCCGTGTGCGAATCGCCACAGACTACCGTCATGCCCGGTAAGGTCGCGCCCTGCTCCGGACCCATGACGTGGACGATGCCCTGCCGTGGGTCGCCCAGGTCGAAGAACGTCATTCCCACGGTACGCACGTTGCTCCGCAGCGCCTCGACCTGCGTACGGGAAATCGGATCGGCAATTTCCACACTCTGATCCGTGGTCGGCACGTTGTGATCCGGCACGGCGAGGTTCGCATCCAGACGCCAGATATCCCGCCCGGCCAGCCGCAGCCCCTCAAACGCCTGTGGCGAGGTCACTTCGTGAACGAGATGGCGATCGATATAGACCAGGGCTGTCCCGTCACCGTTGTCGCGCACCATGTGGGCATCCCACAACTTGTCGTAAAGCGTCTGTCCAGCCACGGCCCAACCTCTCTGGCATCCATCAGGGGTGGCGACTGTGCCCGCCTGGCACTCATTCTACAAATGAATTATTTTTCCTACACACATTCCATAATGGAATTACCCGACACAAATGGACACTGCCCAACTGCAAGCGTTTGTCAGCACCATTGAGTCCGGCTCGGTATCGGCCGCGGCCGCCCGCCTGCATTTGACCCAGTCAGCCGTCACCAAACGCCTGCAGGCGCTGGAATCGCAACTCGGCGAGACGCTGCTTGACCGCATTGGCCGCGGCGTCCAGCTCACCGACGCCGGCCAGCGCCTGGTACCGATTGCGCGCCGAATTCTGGCCGACATGACACTGGCGCAGCAGGCGGTTCGCAGCGCGCCTGGTACCGTCACCGGCGAACTGAATCTGGCGACCAGCCACCACCTGGGCCTGCACCGCTTGCCGTCAGTACTCAGCCGATTCTCCCGCGCCTACCCCGCCGTGGATTTGAACCTGGAATTTCTGGACTCGGAGGAAGGCTGTGACGCTGTGGAATCCGGCCGACTGGAACTGGCCGTCGTGACGCTGCCGCGCCGACCGTCCACCCGCCTGCTGACCCGCGTGATCTGGGAAGATCCGCTCACGCTCTGCGCTGCGCCAGACCACCCGCTGACGACGCAAGCCGATCTGACAATCGAGCACCTGGGGCGTCACGCCGCGATTCTTCCGGATCGCCGCACCTTCACCCACCGGCTGATCGCGGATGCGCTGGCGCAGGTCGACATGGCGCCGAAAGTCCGCATGTCCACCAACTACCTGGAGACGATCAAGATGTTGGTGTCGATCGGGTTGGGCTGGTCGGCGCTGCCGCGGACGATGCTGGACGACTCCATCGTCGCCCTGCCACTGGATCTGAACATCCACCGCAGCCTCGGCACGGCCGTGCACCGCGGGCGCACGCTCTCTGGCCCGGCGCGCGCGTTTCTCTCCGTTCTGGAGCCAGCCACCGGCTAAGCGAAGACAACTCCCGAGAAATTCAGGTCTCCACCACGGCCGCCGGCCGGCCCGACCGGACCAGCGCCGGGCCACGTAGGTAGCGCCATGCGACCAGCCAGCCGGCAATGGCCGAGCCGGCCGCGAACAGGAACAGCGCTTCCGATGGGAGATGGTCCCAGATTACGCCGCCCAGCAGGCTGCCCAGCGCACCACCGGCGCCGAAGGAAACCGCGCTGTACAGGGCCTGCCCTCGGCCTTGCTGGCGCCCCAGAAACACGCGATTGATCAAAAACACGCCGACGGCGTGATAAAGCCCGAAGGATCCCATGTGCAGACATTGGATCAGCACCAGCATCGGCAGCGACCCCGCAAAAAACGCCAGCAAGGACCAGCGCAGGGCGGCCACGGCCAGCGCCACTAGCATCAAGCGGCGCGGGCCATAACGCCGCAGCCAGCGCGGCGCGAGCAAGAACGTCAGAATCTCCGCCGCTACGCCCATGGCCCAAAGGCCGCCGATCAGGCTTTCGCCATGACCATGGCTTTTCACGTACAGCGAGTAGAAACCGTAGTACGGACCGTGGCTCATCTGCATCAGCGCGCAGGCCAGCAGCAGACCGGCGACCATCGGTTGCCGCAGCGTATGCAGGATCGGCCCGGGGTCATGCGTGGTCTGCGCTTCGGGTTCGCGCACCGTCGAGGCGACCAGCGCCAGCATGCCGAGCACGGCCGCAACCACATAGGGCAGCACGGTTACGCCCACCCGCTCGATCCAGGCGCCCAAACCGATGGAGGCGATGATGAAACCGACCGAGCCCCAGAGCCGGATCTGTCCGTAGCGATCGGCCTCATCCCGCAGGTAGTTGAAGGTGATGGCCTCGAACTGAGGCAGCGCGGCGTTCCAGAAGAACGCGAACACCACGATGACAAGCAGCAGCGGCCAGAAGCTACTGACCTGCGGCACCACCAGAAAGGCCGCCGCAGCCAACACCGCCGCGAGCCGGATCACCGGTAAGCGGTGTCCCAGATGATCGGCCAGTTGCCCCCATACATACGGCGCGATGATCTTCAGGCCCAGCATCGCCCCGAGCAACACACCAATCCGGGACGCCGAGTAACCGATGTCATCGAGGTAAACGCTCCAGAACGGCAGCAGCAACCCCAGGGTCGAGAAGTAGAACGCGTAGAACGCCGATAAACGGACGTACGGCAGCTTGGCCGGCAAAATCTTAGCGCTGCGCGGGAATGCGCGGCGTCGTCGGGGTGACGTCGGCGTTCTGAGCCCGGTGTCGTAACCAGTGGTCGATGATCACGAGCGCCATCATCGCCTCGACAATCGGCACCGCGCGTATGCCCACGCAGGGGTCATGGCGCCCGGTGGTGCGCATCTCGGTGGCCTCACCGGCCCGGGTGATGGTCTCGCCGGGAATGATGATGCTGGAGGTCGGCTTGAACGCGACGCGCGCGACCAGGTCTTGGCCGGTGCTGATGCCACCGGCCACTCCGCCCGAGTGGTTGGAGCCGAAACCGTCGGGGCTGAGCACATCACGGTGCTCGCTGCCGCGCTGGCCGGCCGCGGCGAAGCCGTCACCGATCTCCACCCCCTTGACCGCATTAATGCCCATCATGGCCTTGGCGATGTCGGCATCCAGCCGGTCGAACACGGGCTCGCCAAGACCGGGAGGCATACCGGTGGCCTCTACCTGCAACACTGCGCCCACCGAATCGCCGTCGCGCCGCAACGCGATCAAATCCTGCTCCAGCGCCTCCACCTGTCCGGGATCCGCACAGAAAAACGGGTTGTCGTTAACGGCGCTCCAATCATGAATCGCCAGCGCTCGCGAACCGATGGCCGTGACACAGGCCCGTATCGATACGCCGAGCTGCGTCTGCAGGTATTCGCGGGCAATCGCACCCGCCGCCACCCGCACGGCGGTCTCACGGGCGCTGGAGCGCCCGCCACCCCGGTAATCGCGAAACCCGTACTTCTGGTCGTAGGCGTAGTCGGCGTGATTCGGACGGAAGACGTCCTTGATCTTGTCGTAGTCCCGCGAGCGCTGATCCTGGTTACGGATTAACAGCCCGATCGGGGTTCCGGTGGTCTTGCCCTCGAACACGCCGGAGAGAATCTCGACCGCATCCGGCTCCTTGCGCTGCGTCACATGCCGGGAGGTGCCGGGGCGCCGACGATCCAACTCGCGCTGGATCAGCGCCTCGTCCACCGCGAGCCCGGGCGGGCAGCCGTCAACGACACAGCCAATGGCGGGGCCATGCGATTCACCAAATGAGGTCACTGCGAACAGATGACCGAACGTGTTTCCAGACATGCGGACCGTACTTCGAAAGGCGATGCAGCGGCATCGCGGGACGCAGAAGTCTACCGCGGCAAATCGTCCTCGCCGACCACGAAGATCCCTTCGCCGCCTTGTTCCAGCTCGACCCAGGTGAACGGCACGGCCGGGAACGCCGCTTCAAACTCGGGGCGCCAGGCACCGACTTCACCAATGAGACTGCCGCCAGCTCGCAGATGCCGGCGCGCTTCGCTCACGATCCGACGCGGATGCTCCATACCGTCCTCGCCAGATTCCAGACCCATCCGGGGTTCGTGCGCGAACTCCTCTGGCAGTGCATCCACTTCCAGGCTCGGCACATAGGGCGGGTTGGTCAGAATCAGGTCAAAGGTCTCGTCGGCCAGGGCATCGAACAAATCGGATTCAACCAGCGTCGCGCGCTCTTCGAGGCCGTGAAACTCCACGTTCATCGCGGCCACGGCCAAGGCATCCGGCGACAGATCAGCCAGCACCAGCGTGGCTTCAGGAAAGGCCATCGCCGCCGCCAACCCGATACAACCCGAGCCACAGCAGAGATCAAGAATGCGCGTCGGCGGATGAGACAACCAGGGGCTGAACCGCTGATGAACCAGCTCGGCCAGCGGGGACCGCGGAACCAGTACGCGCTCGTCGACAAGAAATGGCATGCCCGCAAACCAGGCCTCGCCGGTGATGTAGGCGACCGGCCGGGCATCGACGATGCGCTCATGCAGTGCCTCGTAAATCGCTGTTCGTTCGTCATGCAACAGGCGCCCCCGAAGCCAGTCGAGGGTGCTGTCCTGCGGCAGGCCCAGCACGTGGCGCACGAGAAAGACCGTTTCGTCCAGCGGCGAAACATAGCCATGCCCGCTGCAGCGCTGCGCCCGCTGCATCTCGGATGCGCCCCATCGCGCCCAGTCCAAACCGGTTTCCAGCATGTCGATCACGGTTTGAGCGGCTGCGTCTGTCATAATTTCTTCTCTTGGCTCCCTGCCCACAAGCAAGTTCTCCCTCGAGATGTCCAAACGTCTGTTGTTATTAATCGTCGTGGCTCCGGCCGCGCTGGGTCTGATTGTCGCCATGATCCTGCGTGCACCCGCTCCGGTGCAATCCATCACCCTGCTGGACAACCCGCGACCCCTGCCGGATACGCGCCTGTTGACCGGCGAGCAGCAGACCGTGTCGGCCAATGCCGCAGGCAAGCAGTGGCGGCTGATGTTCTTCGGTTTCACGCACTGCCCGGACATCTGCCCGACCACGCTGCAACGGCTGGCGAAACTGCGCGGCGACTCCGACCTGCTACGCGATGCATTGCGTCTCGAGTTCGTCACGGTAGACCCGGAACGCGATACACCGGAAACCATGCAGCAATACGCCACCTACTTCGATCCCAGCATCCGTTCGCTCACCGGGTCGACCGACGCCATCGCCGAACTCGCCGAAGGCGCCGGCATCGCGTTTGTGAAGGTGCCGATGGATGACGGCGGCTACACGGTCGACCACTCAGCTGCGCTAGTCCTGGTCAGCCCATCCGGCGCCATCGCCGGTTATATCCTGCCGCCCTGGGATGACGATCAGCTGCGCAAGGACCTTGAGACCGTGGTGGCTTCGTGAGCGAGGCCCGCGAGCGCCTCACACCACAGCAACGCGCGTTCGTGCTGTTGCAAAGGGTGTTGCCCACGCTGATGCTCTCGCGACTCGCGCACCGCATCACGCGCAGCCAGCGCGCCTGGCTTAAGCGGCGCCTGATCCAGCGATTCATGTCCCACTTCGGCATCTCGTTGGCGGACGCCCGGCTGCGCAACCCGGATGCCTACGTCAGCTTCAATCACTTCTTCACGCGCGCGCTAGTGCCCAGCGCCCGCCCCATCGACCCCGACACGGACGCGCTGATCAGCCCGGTGGATGGAGCCGTCAGCCAGGCCGGGGCGAGTCAGGAAGGTCGCCTGATTCAGGCGAAGGGAATCCGCTATTCAGCGGCCGAATTACTGGGCTTGGATGCCGTTGGTCTGGGCGCATTCCTCGGTGGGGAATTTGCGACCTTGTATTTGTCACCCAAGGACTACCATCGGATCCACATGCCAATGGACGGCAAATTGATATCGATGAGCTTCCAACCTGGGCGGCTGTTCAGCGTCAATCCGACGACGGTGGCGGGGATTCCGCGCGTGTTCAGCCGCAACGAGCGGCTGAACCTGTTCTTCGAGACGGCAGTCGGCCCGTTCGCACTCGTGTTGGTTGGCGCGATCTTTGTTGGTTCGATCGAGACCCGCTGGACGGGTGTCGTGACACCGCCGCATGGTCAACGCGCCTGGCAGAAGCGCATGGACACACCGGTCTCGGTCGCCAAGGGCGAAGAGATTGGTCGGTTCAACATGGGTTCCACTGTCATCCTGCTGGCCGGGGCCGGCGGTGTGCAGTGGAGTTCGCAATTGCAACCACTGGCTCCGCTGCGCATGGGGCAGCGGATTGGAACCCTTGGCAGAGATTGATGCGCGCGCGGAACTGCTGCGGGCATCACGCCATCAGAACTAGGATGCTGGCCTAGGAGGCCGTCAATGAATCTGGCACGAATGGAATCGCTGGGATACGCTTCCCACTCAATGGATATGGACGCACATAGTCAACTCGACCGGGCCCTGCGGCGCTTACTGCGCCCGTTGGTGCGCATCATGCTCCGGCAAGGCATTTCCTTTGGCGAGTTCTCGGAAATCGCCAAGCGCACCTACATGGAGATCGCCTGGGACGAATTCACACCCAGCGATGCGCGCGCATCGGACTCGCGCGTAGCCATCATGACCGGACTGACGCGCAAGGAAGTGAAGCGTCTGCGCGAAACCCGCGCGCAGAAGACTGAGACGTCCACCAATCACATGAACCGGGCGACGCGCGTGCTGTCAGGCTGGTTCCGTGACCCGGATTTCTGCGACGAAAAGGGTCAGCCACGCAGGTTGAACATGACCGACGACGGCCTGCAGTTTCCGGCGCTGGTTCGCCGCTATTCGGGCGATATGCCGCCGCGCGCGATGCTCGAAGAGCTGCGTCGCGTGAACGCCGTGCGCGTCGATGAGAAGGGCATCCAGGTCCTCTCCCGCAGCTTTGTGCCCGCCGGTGGTGACCCCGACAGCCTGCGCATGTTCGGCCTGGCCATGAGCGACCTGGGCCACACCATTGACCGCAATCTGAACGATGGCACCAGCAGTGAAGAGCTTTTGTTCCAGCGCTACGTGTCGAACGCCCAACTGAATCCGCGCATGGTGCCGCTGTTCAAGCGCTTGCTCGCCGAACGTGGCATGCAATTGCTGGAGTCGCTGGACGATTGGATGTCCAGCAACGAACAACCGGATGACGCGGCCGGCTCATCCGCTCATATCGGCGCTGGCATCTATTTCTTTGATCGCACCGACCAGCCCCCCACCGACGACTAATCCATGCACCGATTGCTTGCCCACCGCCTGTTCCCTGCCCTTGTTGCCGCCAGCCTCACGGTGGCCTGCGGCACGGCTTTGCGGGTGGCCGGCATCGAAGGCACAGGAGACTCGAACGGCTCGGCGTCCGGTTATGGCAGCCTGTTCGTCAATGGCCGGGAGTTCGACACGAGTCTCACTGAGTTCCGGCTGAATGGAGCCTCGGCGACCGAAGCCGACATCAAGGTCGGCATGCAAACCTCGGTGCAAGGCGACCTGCTCGCCGAGCAGGCAAGCAGCGTTTCTGCCCGACGCGCGCTGCTGGCGCCCATCGACGGCATCGCACGCGTTGGCGCGGTCAAAACGGCGTCGTTATCCGTCCTCGGACAGAACGTTCGCGTCGATGAGATGACCCGGCTGATCGGCATCACGCTGGATGAACTCGACTCCGACATGCTGGTGGACATTCATGCGCTGGTGCCGGCATCAGGCGAAGCGCTGGCAACCTATCTCGCCGTGGAAGATTCCGACTACAGTGCCGGCAGCCAGCCGCTGACACTGACCGGCTTTGTCGACACGCTGTCGGCGACCGAGCTGACGATCGGCTCGCTCACCGTAGACGTCAGCGCAGCCACCGTCGTAGACGCCGTGGCCATTGGCGATCGCGTCACCGTCACCGGACAACAACCAACCCGCGGCGGCACGTTATTCGCGTCCGTGGTCACACCGGCGCCGGCCGCACCGACGCCAGCCACCTACGCCGATCGCGCCGTAGTTGTGGACGCCATCGATGGCAGCCGGGTGCGCGGCGGCCAAACCGAGATTGAACTGGCCGATGCGCAGCGCCGCGATACCGCCGCGCAGTCCATCGACGTTGGAGCCCATCTGCTCGCCCGTGGCCCGGTCGACGACAGCGGCCTGCTGAACGCAGCCGACTACTGGGTGATCCCGGCACCCGATGTCCTGCTGCACGGCGTCGTCGCAAGCCTGACACCGAACATCCAGGTTCTTGATCAGGCCCTCACCGTGCAGCCGCTGACCCAATACATCGAGTCCCGGCCCGGCCAGCCACGGCAGTTCTCGGCCACCGACTTGCAGCTCGGTGACGCGCTTGCGTTGGTCGGGTATTTCGACCAGAGCGGACAGCTCGTCGTGACACGCATGGAACGTACGCCCGCCGACCCGATAGCAGCGGTTTACGGCGTTCTGTCGGATATCGTGGCAGGCGTCACCTCCAACACACTGGTCATTGGCGGTGTCAACGTGATCACCGATGACAATACCGTCTACGAATCGGTCGGCGGTACCGAGATCTCGGAAACTGTCTTCCTCGCGACGGCAACAACGGGACTGCTGGTACAGGCCTGGGGCGAGGAAGTCACCGGCGCACACACCCTGCTCGCCAGCCGGGTCCGGCTGCTGAATTCGGAAGAAGATATCGCCACAGCGCGCTAGCGTCGGCCGCGGTTGTTTGTCGCCTAGTCGCGAGCAAACGGCATCACATGCCCCACTGCGTTCGCGCCTAGCGCGCACATAAGCAAGCGATCAACGCCCAACGCGACACCGCTTGCAGCCGGCAGCCCGAGCTCCAGCGCCGCCACCCAGTCCGCATCGATGGCCATGACGGGCAACCCGGCCCGGCGACGATACTCCAGATCCGCGGACGCCCGGCGGCGCCAGGCGTCCAGCTCGGTGAGTTCCTCACCGCCGTTTGCCAACTCCACGCCAGCCCAATACAACTCAAAGCGCAAGGCCCGCGTATCGTCGGCAGGATCCAGCCGGGCGAACGCGGCCTCTTCCGCGGGAAAACCCGTCACGAAGACCGGGCGATTCTGGCCCAGAGTCGGCTGAACACAGTGGGAAAACAGCAAGTCGCGTAACGCACGGGGATCAGCGGTCTCCAGCAGCTGCCGCGAGACGCCAAGGCCGGCTGCGCGTTGAGCCAGGGCGTGCCGGTCAGCCTCGGGTTCCAGACTCGTGTGGTCCACGAACACGCTCCGCCAGTCCACCGTGTCCACTTGCGTCACCGCGGGCTCGACCAGGCGCAGGATGGCGACCACCTCGTCCATCAAGTTCTGCATCGACCAGCCCGGTCGGTACCACTCCAGCATCGTGAATTCGGGCTGATGCAACCGACCCAGCTCACCGGCGCGGTAGACCTTGCCCAGCTGATAGATCGGCCGACCATGTTCCGCCAGCAGGCATTTCATCAATGCCTCAGGCGACGACTGCAGGAACTGCGGCTCCGCAGCCTCGCCCACGGCGAGCACCGGGATATGCGGGTCGGAAGCGCAGGTGATCCGCAAGGACGGCGTGTCCACCTCGACCACGCCGCAAGCGGCGAAATAGGCGCGAATCGCCGCCATCAAATCAGCGCGTTGCCGGAGCCGCTCCCAGCTCAGTCCGGAGCGGCCGTGCTCTCGCATGGCTTATTCTTTGACGCGCGACACGTACTCCGCCGTGCGCGTATCCACCTTCAGGAGTTCGCCCTCTTCGACGAACAGCGGAACGCGCACGACTGCGCCCGTTTCCAGCGTGGCCGGCTTGCCGCCACCACCGGAGGTGTCGCCACGCACACCGGGATCGGTTTCGGTGACCTTCAACTCAACGAAATTTGGTGGTTCCACGGAAATCGGCGAGCCATTCCAGAGCATCAACTTGCAGACGTCCTGCTCTTTCAACCAGATCTTGTTGTCGCCCACCGCGACTTCGTCTGCCGAGTACTGCTCGAAGCTGACGGGCTCCATGAAGTGCCAGAATTCACCGTCGTAGTAGAGATACTGGAGGTCCAACTCCATGACGTCGGCACCCTCGACGGTGTCGCCGGACTTGAACGTCTTTTCGACAACGCGGCCATTCTTGAGATTGCGCACGCGCACGCGGCTGAAGGCTTGGCCCTTACCCGGCTTCACGAATTCGTTTTCGACGATGGTGTAGGGATCACCGTCGAGGAGAATCTTCAGGCCGCTCTTGAACTGGTTCGTGGCGTAAGTCGTCATAGGGTCTCGCTCGCGCTGCGCCGCTGGCTGCGCGACGCCGATAGAATAAAAGGGATATGGAAGCGCGCATGATACAGCCACAGCCGTCGGGCACCGAGCCCCCGCAAGCGTTCCGCTCGCCCGGCGAGTTGCTCCGCCACCTTGGCCTCACGGAAGCGGCGCTGGCCTTTGCGCTCGACCCTCACCCGGATTTTCCGTTTCGTGTTCCACGTGCATTGGCCGACCGCATGCGTCATGGCGACGCGAAAGACCCGATCCTGCGTCAGGTGCTACCCAGTCTCGAGGAGCGCGCCGCCGATCCGCTGGCTTCGACCGACCCGGTCGGCGAGTCGCAGTTCGCGATCGGCGATGGCCTGATTCGCAAGTACCCCGGCCGGGCTCTCATCGTGACCACTGGCGCCTGTGCCGTGCACTGCCGGTATTGCTTTCGCCGCCACACGGACTACGGTGCCGTCGGCCTGGGGCGGCAACTGGAACGCGCCATTGAGGTACTGGAAGGCGACGCGACGATTCACGAGGTGATTCTGTCCGGCGGCGATCCGCTTTCACTGGCTGAACATCGCCTGATCGACCTCATCCAGGCGCTGGGCGACATCGCCCACCTGACCACACTGCGGCTGCATTCACGCACCGTGGTGGCAGATCCAGAGCGGCTTGGCGATCCGCTCATCGACGCGCTCGCAGCTAGCCGGCTCCGCATTGTCCTCGTGACCCACGTAAACCATGCCGCCGAGATCGGCCCATCGGCCCAGACGCGTCTGCGGGCGCTACAAAACGCCGGGATCACCTTGTTGAACCAATCCGTACTGCTAGGCGGCGTCAACGATCACGTCGAGACGCTGGCGGAGTTGTCGACCACACTCTTCGAAAACGGGGTGCTACCCTATTATCTGCATGCGCTGGACCCCGTGGCCGGTGCGTCTCACTACCGTGTCACTGACCTACACGCATTGCACATCATGCAAGAGCTTCGAGATCGTCTGCCTGGGTACTTGATTCCGCGCTTCGTTCGCGAGGTTCCGGGTGATGATTCCAAGCGCCCCGTTGAAGTGGGTCCGACAATCGCCACCAGCACGGAGCACTCGTGAGTCGCAGCCGGCAGAAACCCCAGTTGATCGTCGCGTCGCGCACGGAAAACCTCGCGAACACGATCCAGAGCGAGTTACGCAATTCGGGCATCCAGACACAGGTGCACTGGCCGTCGGCGGGCGACGAATTCGGCTCGATGCTGGCGAGTCTCACCCCCGAGTTAGTGCTGTGTGAAGAGCGCCTCAAGGACCCGGCGGTTGAGGATGTGATTCGGGCGGTCCGCGACTTCGATCCCGACCTGCCGGTGCTGGTCATGGGCGATCATGTCACGCTGATGCGCACCGTCGGCGCCATTGACCTGGGCGCGCGCGATTTTGTGTCGTCGCAGGACATGCGCCATCTCACCCTGGTCGTGCGCCGCGAACTGGAGTGCTACGAGGACCGTCGTCGCATGCATTCGCTGTTCAAGCGGGCGCAAGAGCTGGAAGCCCGCGCCCGCAGCCTGTTGAAGGAGACCGGTGACGCGGTGCTGCAGGTGCAGGAAGGCGTGATCACCGAGATCAACCCGGCCTTTCTGGGCCTGCTGGGGCGGACCACCGACGACGACGCATTGATCGGCCAGCCTGTGCTGGATATCGCCGCTGCCGACGACCAGCCATCGTTGAAAACCGTTCTGAAGCGAGCCCGTAAATCACCGGCAACGGAGATCGAAACGGAGATCCGGCTGCTGGGCAAGGACGGCGTCACGCCACCGGTGCAACTGGATGTGGCCTCCAAGTTCGTCGATGGCGAGCTGGTCACCGAATGCATGGTCCGCCAAAGCGCGCTGGACAAGGCATTCTCGCCCGGTAGCCGACCCGACCTGTTCAAGCGGCTACAGGCACTCACGCCTCCTGTCGATGGCAGCCTGACCGCGCTAGTGCTCATCTACGTCGACCAGTTCGATTCCCTGGAAGAGCGCATCGGCTATCTGGATTCCGATCAGATTCTGCAACACCTTTACGACATGCTGGCGCCGGTTCAGCAACCCGGCGACCGCGTGTTCCGGTTTTCGGTGTCGGAACTGATTCTGCTGGTGAAGCGCAGCTCCGCTGACGACACCCGGGCGTTCGCCGACCAATTGCTGGATGTCGTCGACCAAGCCACGTTCACCACGGCGGAACACGAGACCGCAATCACCGCAACCATCGTGTCCTACCCGCTCACCGGGGAGGAGCGCCCGCAGACGCTGATCCGCGATATGCGCCGCAACGCCGCGCAGGTGTCGCGGCGTGGTGGCGATATCACCATCTTCATGGGCCCGACGGCGGAAGCTTCAGAACGCAAGCGCGTGGCCGACCAGCAGGCCGAACGTATCCGTGCTGCCCTGCGCGCCGATCAACTGAAGCTGGTGTTCCAGCCGATCGCCAGTCTGGAAGGCGAGCCGGGCAACCTCCTCGACACCCATGTGCGCATGCTGACGCCCGACGGCGGCGAGCTGATGGCCATGGACTTTCTACCTGTGGCCATCGAGTACGAGTTGATGCCCGAGATCGACGCATGGGTCATGCAGGCGGCGGTGCGGGTGCTGGGCGGCTCGGGCGACGCGGCGGGCCTGAACCCCACCCTGTTCATTCGAATCTCCAACCAGACCCTGGCCAATCCGCAGACCGTGACCAGCATCTGGCGGGATGCGATCGAGTCAGGGCAATGTCGCAGCGAGCAGATCGTGTTCGAGATTGGTGAAGGGCAGATTCACGATCATCGCGCCAAGTTCGCGGCCCTCGCCGAGGCGCTACAAGCCCACGGCGGCCGCGTGGCAATTGACCGATTCGGCAACAAGCGTGCGTCGCTAAGCCTGCTCACAACCCTGCAGCCGCAGTTCATCAAGCTCGATCCGGCCTTTACGCGCTCGCTGGAATCCTCTGATGCTGAGGCGAAGCGCCAATTCGCTGAACTCATCGAGACCGCGCAGTCCCAAGGCATCCGGACGATCGCGGAGCATGTGGAGGACGCGAACTCCATGGCGCAGCTATGGCAACTCGGCATCAACTACGTGCAAGGCAACCACGTGCAGTCAACCATCACCGCCGACGAACCGCTGGCGGACGCCATTTCGCTCGTGTGAAGACCCGCCCGCAGGGCCGTGAAGACACCCGTTAAGGCTGCGACGACTCCAGGGCACGTATGCGTTCGCCAAGCGGTGGATGCGTCATGAACAAGCGGCGCAGACCCTGTCCCACGTGCCCGGCGATTCCGAATGCACTGAACTGATCAGGCAGAGGGTCCGGCTGTCCCCCCTGTAGCCGGCGTAGCGCCGCGATCATCTTGCGGCGACCGGCCAGATGGGCGCCTGCCGCATCGGCACGGAACTCACGCTGCCGCGAGAACCAGCACACCACCACGGACGCCAACACGCCGAACAGAATCTCGAACACAATCCAGGAGATGAAATACCCAGGCCCGCGGCCCTCCTGCGTACGAAAGATGAGGCGGTCGACAAAAAAGGCCGCGACGCGGGCGAGGAAAATCACGAAAGTATTCACCACGCCCTGGATCAGAGTGAGCGTCACCATGTCGCCATTGGCCACATGTCCGATCTCGTGACCCAGGACCGCCTCGACCTCGTCGGCGGACATGTTCTGGAGCAACCCGGTGGACACGGCGACCAAGGCGTTGTTCTTGGACGCGCCCGTGGCGAACGCGTTGGGCGATGGCGACTGGAAGATCGCGACCTCCGGCATGCCGATGCCCGCCTGACGCGCCAGCCGCTGCACGGTTTGCATCAGCCAGGCTTCTTGGGAGTTCGATGGCCGCTCGATGACCTGCGCGCCCATGGACCGTTTGGCCATCCACTTGCTCATGGCCAGCGATATGAACGCCCCGCCAAAACCGAACACCGCCGAAAAGATCAGCAACGCGCCGTAGTTGAGCTGCCCGCCCGTCGTGTGATCAAAGGCGTTGACGCCGAACACGGCGCCCAGCACCCAGACCGCAATGGACAGAATCACCATCACCGCGATGTTGGTGGCCAGAAACAGAACAATTCGCTTCATCGATATCCCTGATGTCGACCGAGATCTACAGTCATCGCCTACGACCTCAACGCAGATCGTCGGTTCGCGATGCCCCGCCTAATATGCGACCGCCGAACGGCGAATCAAGCATCCACGGTGACGATTCGCTGCACCCGCTGAAAGCCCCGCGGGAGCATGACCCCTCGCTGGGCACGCTTGCCCTGATAGCTGGCCTCGATATCGGAGATTTTCAGCCCGATGTGGCGCTGGCCGCTCTCCAGCCGGAGTTGTTGTGCGGGGCCCAGCGCGGCCCAGCCCACCAGGGTCTCACCGGCCTTGAGGGTCATCAGCTTGTTGCCCTTGCCGCGCGCGAGTTCGGGCAACTCATCCAGCGGAAAGGCGAGCATCCGTCCACCGGACGACACCACGCAAATCCATTGCGCGTCGCTGCCGAAAGGCACCGGGGCGAGCACCGCACCCGCTTTCGGCACCGTCAGCACGGTCTTGCCGCTCTTGTTCCGGCTGACCAGTTCGGAGACCCGGGTCGCGAAGCCGTACCCGGCGCTGGAGCCAAGCAGCACCCGCTGTTCGGGATCGCCAATGACCAGACCGACGAAACGAGCGCCGGGCGGCGGATTGAGCTTGCCTGACAGCGGCTCGCCCTGCCCGCGTGCCGACGGCAGCTTGTGTGCTGCGATCTGATAGGACCGGCCGGTTGAATCGAGGACCACCAGCGACTGGTTACTGCGGCCCGGCACATCGCAGAGATAGGCGTCGCCGGCCTTATAGCTGAGCGTATCCGCCTCGACGGCGTGCCCCTTGGCCGCCCTGATCCAGCCAAGCTCGGATAACACCACGGTGATGGGCTCGGCCGGCAGCAGGTCCGACTCGGCCAGAGCACGGGCCTGCGGCCGTTGCGCCAGCGCGCAGCGGCGATCGTCGCCGTATTTTTCGGCATCCGCGGACAACTCTTCGCGAATCAGTTTGGTCATCCGGGCTTCTGAACCCAGCACGCCGGTGAGCCAGTCGCGCTCGCGGGCCAGTTCATCCTGTTCGCCGCGAATCTTCATCTCTTCCAGACGCATCAGGTGACGCAAGCGCAGGTTGAGAATCGCCTCGGCCTGGACCTCGGTGATGCCGAAGCGCTCCATCATCACCGGCTTGGGCGCCTCCTCGGTGCGGATGATGCGAATCACCTCATCGATATTCAGATAGGCGATCAGCAGACCGTCGAGGATGTGCAAGCGGTCTTCGACCTTGGTCAACCGATGTTCCAGGCGCCGCCGCACGGTCTGACGGCGGAACACCAGCCACTCGCTCAATATCTCGCGCAGACCACGCACGCGTGGACGACCATCAAGGCCGATCATGTTGAGGTTGACGCGTATGGTCTTTTCCAGATCGGTCGTCGCGCAGAGATGCGCGATCAGCGCATCGACATCGACCCGATTGGACCGCGGCGAGATCACCAGCCGGCAAGGCGATTCGTGGTCCGATTCATCCCGCAGGTCGTCGACCATCGGCAGCTTCTTGGCCCGCATCTGCGCCGCGATCTGCTCCAGGATCTTGGAACCGGACACATGGTGGGGCAGCGCCGAGACAACCAGGTCCTGACCATCACGCTCGAATACGGCACGGACACGCACCTGCCCGGTCCCGGCCTCGTAGATGGCGCGCAGCTCATCGGTGCTGGACACGATCTCGCAGCCGGTCGGGAAATCCGGCGCGGGCACATACGCCAGCAAATCGTCCAGAGTCGCCTTGGGCCGGTCCAGCAAATGCCGGGCCGCCGTGACGACTTCGCGCAGGTTATGGGGAGGGATGTCCGTGGCCATACCCACGGCGATGCCGGTGCCGCCATTGAGCAGCACATTCGGCAGCCGCGCCGGCAGCACCTTGGGTTCGGTCAGCGTGCCATCGAAATTCGGCGCCCAGTCCACGGTTCCCAGCGCGATCTCCGCGAGCAGCGTCGCCGCATAGGGGGCTAGCCGGGATTCGGTATAGCGCATGGCCGCAAAGGACTTGGGATCGTCCGGCGAGCCCCAGTTGCCCTGTCCGTCGACAATGGGATAGCGGTAGGTGAACGGCTGCGCCATGATCACCATCGCCTCGTAACAGGCGCTGTCGCCATGCGGATGGAACTTGCCGATCACGTCGCCGACGGTGCGCGCCGACTTCTTGTGTTTGGACGCCGCGCTAAGTCCTAACTCGCTCATCGCGTAGGTAATACGCCGCTGCACCGGTTTGAGGCCGTCCCCGATATGGGGCAGCGCCCGGTCCAGCACGACGTACATGGAGTAGTCCAGGTAGGCCTTTTCGGCAAAGCTGCGGATCGGCAGGTATTCGCCTTCCAGCGCGGTGTCTTCAGTCATCTCGCGTTCCCGTCAGAACGGTGGGAAAAAATATGGGCTCAGCCGACTGGCTCGGCGCGATCACCCTCGGCTTCCAGCCAGACGCGGCGATCAGACGCCCGTTTCTTGGCCAGCAGCATGTCGAACAGCGCATCGGCGTCGGTGGCCTCGACACGCAGTTGAACCAACCTGCGGGTATCCGGTGCCATGGTGGTCTCGCGCAGCTGCGGCGGGTTCATCTCGCCCAGGCCCTTGAATCGCGTCACCGACACCTTGCCCTTGATGCCCTCCGCATCAATGCGGTCCAGGATGCCGTCGCGCTCTGCGTCGTCCAGCGCGTATTCCACCTGCTTGCCGATATCGACACGGAACAGCGGCGGCATCGCCACGTAGACATGGCCCTGCTCCACCAAAGGACGGAAGTGCTTCAGGAACAAGGCGCAAAGCAGCGTGGCGATATGCAGGCCATCCGAATCGGCGTCGGCGAGAATGCACACCTTGCCGTAGCGCAGGCCGACCAGGTCGGCCTGACCGGGCGAGATCCCGATGGCCACCGAAATATCATGAATTTCCTGCGACCCGAGGATCTCGCCGGTGTCGACCTCCCAGGTGTTCATGATCTTGCCGCGCAGCGGCATGATCGCCTGTGTCGTCCGGTCTCGGGCCTGCTTGGCTGAGCCACCAGCCGAATCCCCCTCCACCAGAAACAGCTCGGTCTGTGCGGGATCGTCGATCACGCAGTCGGCCAGCTTGCCGGGCAGCGCGGGGCCGGAGACCACCCTCTTGCGCACCACTTTCTTGGCGGCCCGCGCCCGACGCTGGGCCGTGGAGATAATCCACTGGGCCAGCGCTTCGCCGTCCTGATGATGCTGGTTCAGCCACAGGCTGAAGGCGTCCTTGACCACGCCGGAAACAAAGGCGGCGCATTCGCGCGAACTCAGGCGCTCCTTGGTCTGTCCGGCGAACTGCGGATCCTGCATCTTCACCGAGATCACGTACGCGCAGCCATTCCAGACGTCATCCGGCGTGATGCGCAGGCCGCGCGGCAGCAGATTACGAAACTCGCAGAACTCGCGCATCGCTTCGGTGAGCCCGGTGCGCAGGCCGTTTACATGGGTCCCACCCTGTGGGGTCGGCACCAGATTCACATAGCTTTCGGTGACCACGGAAGACTCGCTGTCTTCGTCGACCACCCAGGCCACGGCCCAGTCCACGCCCTCTCGCTCGCTGGCGAAATGGCCGACAAAGGCCTGTTGTGGAATGCGATCGGCCACCCCCACCGATTCATCCAGGTACTCCGCAAGACCGTCTGCGTAGCACCAGACCTCCGGCTCCTCGACACCCGGGTAGTGGAAGACGACTCGCAGGCCGGGACATAGCACGGCCTTGGCCCGCAACACGTGGCGCAAACGAGGAATGGAAAACTTCGGCGAGTCGAAAAAGGTGACATCCGGCCAAAAGCGTAAGCGTGTGCCGGTGTTGCGCTTGCCCACCGCCTCGACCGCCTCCAGCGGTCCGACCAATGCCCCGGCGGCGTACACCGACATCCAGCGCTGTCCGTCGCGCTTGATGTCCACCTCCAGGCGGGTGGACAGCGCATTGACCACCGACACCCCGACCCCGTGGAGCCCGCCGGAAAACTGATAGTTCTTGCTGGAAAACTTCCCGCCGGCATGCAGCCGCGTGAGGATGAGCTCAACGCCCGGCACCCCATGCTCCGGATGGAGATCAACCGGCATGCCGCGGCCGTCGTCCTCGACCTGCAAGGAACCGTCGTCAAACACGGTGACCTGGATTTCGGTGGCGTGGCCGGCCAGGGCTTCATCGACACTGTTGTCGATGACCTCCTGCGCCAGATGATTGGGTCGTTGCGTATCGGTGAACATGCCCGGGCGCTTCCGGACAGGCTCCAGGCCGCTGAGCACCTCGATGGAGGCCGCGTCGTAACTACTTGTCATGATTGGCTTTTAAGGAAACACTGATTGATTCGTACCGCCAAGTTGCTGCCCGAAATGAGGCCAAGCAAGGCGCGAGAAGTGAAGTTTGGTCATTCCAAATAAGCGACGAACACCCATTCGCCAAGCGCGAATTGAAACCGCCGATGGCCGGTCCGAATCCGTTCCGTACGCATTCGTGTCGTTCGCTCATTTGGAATGACCCAATCGCACTCACTACCGCCTTCGCTTGCGCGAAAACCGTCTCCGGCTTGGTGGTACGAAGCAATCAGTGTTTCCTTCACGAGCGGCGAAACACCGCGTGCAGGCAACCTAATCGACGCCCGTCGTGCAATCAAGCAGCGACCCATTCTGACGGATTGCGACGCCTGCCGCCGCCGACTCGGCGCATGTGAATCCATTACACTTGCGCCCCCGAAAATCGCCGCCACGCCGATGCCGCAGTCCAACAAAACCCAGAAACTCTCGCTGTCCGATTTCGAATCCGCAGTCGCGGAACTGGAAGGCATTGTGACAGCCATGGAATCGGGAGAGCTGAGCCTTGAGCAGTCGCTGCAACGCTTCGAGCGCGGCGTCACCCTCGTCAAGGCCTGTCAGGAGGCGGTGCGCGGCGCCGAGCTACGCATTCGTCAGCTCACCGAAGACGGCGAAGAGACAGCCCTACCGGACGACGAGCCCGGCTTGTGAATTCAGAGGGCTTCCGGCGAACGCTGGAACAACGGGCGCGCCGGGTCGAACTGGCCGCGCAGGGCTGGCTGCCCGCGGCGGAAACCTCGCCTCAGCGACTGCACCAAGCCATGCGCTATGCGGTACTGGGTGGCGGCAAGCGGCTGCGCCCGCAACTGGTCTACGCCGCAGGCAAGGCGCTGGGCATCGCAGAGCAACGCCTCGACGGGCCCGCGGCTGCGCTGGAATTGATTCATGCCTATTCGCTGATTCACGACGACCTGCCGGCCATGGACGATGACGACCTGCGGCGCGGTCGGCCCACCGTCCACAAGGCATTCGATGAGGCTACGGCCGTTCTCGCCGGTGACGCGCTGCAGCCCTTGGCATTCGAGGTGCTGGCGCATGACGAAGCCATGCAGGCCACAGCCGTACAGCGTCTTCATATGATCCGTCGCCTAAGCCTTGCAGCCGGGTCCCGCGGCATGGTGGGCGGCCAGGCGATGGACCTGGACCAGGTCGGACAAGCACCCGAGCTGCGCGTTATCGACACCATGCATCGACTGAAAACCGGCCAGCTCATCGAGGCCGCCGTACTGCTGCCGACCGCGTTGCTGTCCCCCCCTGACGCTGCCGCAGCCTCGGTGCTGGAAACCTATGGGCAATGCATCGGTCTGGCGTTTCAAATCCACGACGATGTGCTCGACGAAGTCGGCGACTCGGCCGTCCTGGGCAAGACCGCCGGCGCCGATCGGGCGCGTGACAAACCGACCTACCCGGCGATGATGGGACTGGACGCCTCGCGCAAGCGCGCATCCGAGCTGGTGGAGTCCGCCCTGGACAGCCTGACTTTGTTCGCCGAAAACGCCGATGATCTCAGGGCCTTGGCACAGCACGTGATCACGCGGGAGAAATGAGTTTGAAGCCCATACGCCACCGCTCCATAATGGTGCGATCCCTCCGCTTGGTAATTCCGTGTCATGTCTGACGCGTCTGGTTATTCTCTGCTCGGTCGCGTCCACTCGCCCGAAGACCTTCGCGCCCTTCGCGAGGATCAACTCCCGGCGCTTGCCGTTGACCTGCGCCGCTTTCTGATCGAAACGCTGGGCCGGGTCGGCGGTCACTTCGCCGCTAACCTCGGGACGGTGGAACTGACCATCGCGCTGCACTATCTGCTCGATACGCCCGATGACCGCCTGGTCTGGGATGTGGGCCACCAGGCCTACCCTCACAAGGTGCTAACGGGCCGTCGCTCCCGATTGGAGACCATCCGCAAGAAAGATGGACTGGCGCCGTTTCCGTCACGGGACGAAAGCGAGTACGACACCTTCGGAACCGGTCACTCCAGTACCGCCATCTCCGCGGCTGTCGGTATGGCCGAAGGCATTCGTTTGCTCGGTCGCCACGGTGAACAACGTGTGGCCTGCGTCATCGGGGACGGCGGCATGACGGCCGGCATGGCCTTCGAGGCGCTGAACCACCTCGGCAGTGCCGGCAGTGACGTGCTGGTGATCTACAACGACAACGACATGTCGATTTCGCAGAATGTCGGCGCCCTGCGTGACCACTGCGCCCGCGTCTTCGCGCGGCATCCCGACGCGGCCCGCACACCCGATGCCTATCGCCGTGCCATGGCGCCGGAGAGCGAGTTGTCACCAGACGATGGCGATCTGTTTGAATCGCTGGGTGTGCAATACCTCGGGCCGGTCGACGGCCACGATCTCGACACGCTGTTACCCGCCTTGCGACAGGCGCTGACCACGCGCGGTCCACGGCTTCTTCACGTTGCGACCGTCAAGGGCAAGGGTTTTGACCCGGCCGAATGCGACCCCATCGCCTACCACGGAGTGAGTGGATTTGATCCGGTGACGGGCGAAATGCCGAAAGGCGGAGCGTCACGGCCGACCTTCACCAAGGTATTCGGCCGCTGGCTATGTCAGGCAGCCGAAGCCGATCCGAAGCTGGTCGCGATCACCCCCGCCATGCGTGAAGGCTCGGGCCTGGTCGAATTCGCCAACCGCTTCCCGGATCGCTACTTCGATGTCGCAATCGCCGAGCAGCATGCGGTCACGCTGGGCGCCGGACTGGCGACCGAAGGCCTGCATCCGGTCGTCGCGATCTACTCGACGTTTCTGCAGCGCGGTTACGACCAGCTGGTTCATGACGTCGCCATACAGAACCTGCCGGTCATGTTTGCCATTGACCGTGGCGGCATCGTCGGTGCCGATGGCGCCACGCACAACGGCGCCTTCGACCTCAGCTATCTGCGCTGCGTGCCGAACATGGTGGTGATGGCGCCTAGCGACGAAAACGAATGCCAACGCATGCTCGCCACCGGCATTCGGCACGACGGCCCGAGCGCCGTGCGCTATCCGCGTGGTAGCGGGCCGGGCGCGGAGCTCGACGAGATCGCGCAGCCCCTTGAGATCGGTCGCGCACGGATTGTGCGCTCGGCTCTGGGCCGACGCCGCCCCCGTGTGGCCATCCTGGCCTTCGGAATCATGGTGGAACCCGCACTCGCCGCAGCGGAACTGCTGGACGCCGCGGTCGTCGACATGCGCTTCGTCAAACCGATCGATGTCGATATGGTCTTGCGCATGGCCGATGAAGCAGACCTACTCGTCACCGTCGAGGACAACGTCGTGGCTGGCGGTGCTGGCAGTGCCGTCAACGAGGTGTTGATGGCGCGTCACCTGGCCGTGCCGGCGCTCAACCTCGGGCTACCGGATACGTTCGTCGAACATGGCGGTCGCGAAGAGGTGCTGGCCGATCTGGGTCTGGATGCCACCGGGATTCAGCGCGCCATCCAGCGCCGGCTGCGAGCACGCGACCTGGACGGCGTCAGTTCGGCCGGCAGCGCGGGCTAGTTCGCGTAGCGACCAGGCCGCGTCGCCAACTGGTCCAGCCTCCAGGCGTCCGTCGGTTCTTCACGTTCCAGCGTGATTTCCACCGCGTCGGGCAGCCCGGCGAATAAATCGAGCCCGGTCGCCTGCTCGACCGCGTCAATCGTCTCCACGAAATTCCGCAGATCAGCATCCGTAGCCGCCTGCTGTGGAACGACGAAGGCCAGCGCCCGCAAGCCGCCGTCGTCATCACGAGCCAGCAGCACGCGATATAACGCATCCGGCACTTCCACCTGGTCGCCAACCCACTCGCGCTGAGCGTCGAACACGGGACCGGTGACCACCCACAAGGTCTCCGTCTCGGCGGCCCACTGATCGGTTTCCAGCTCCTCGATCCGCTGCCAGACCCCGCGGTTCATGGCGTGACGTTGGGCAACGATATTGCTCATCCGGAACGTGGCCAGCTGCGCATCCCGCCCGTACAGGCGGGAGATCGCGTAATTCGGAGCCAGATGCCCACGCCCGTAGGCAGTGCCCCGCAGCGCGTCTGGCGCCGGCTGTCTGAAGACTCGCCAATCCCGGTTGAACCGGTCCGGCCTGGGCGGGCCGGCGGGGTCGGTGATATGCCCGCTTCGGTAGGCGACCCAAATCGGCGCTGCGCGGATTTCCGAATATCCGGTCAGGAAACCGGGCGACTCCAGAACCCGAACCCATGTGTACCGGCCACCAGTCTCCGCCGCGACCGGCAATCCACCGGGTAGCGCAGCATCGGCGCCCCAGGGCGGAAGTAGCAGCGCGGCGACCAGCCACAGCGCGACCGCAAGACCACCGGCGAGGGTCCCGATTCGGCGCCTGGTGCGCGTCATGCAGCGGCCGTGTCGAACCAGGCCAGGTCCGGCCGGAGAGTGACCACCGTGCCGACAATCAACAGCGCCGGCCCCTTGAGTTGGGCCGTGAGCACCCGCTCCGGAAGCGTTCGCAGGGTCCCGGAGACGACCCGCTGCGCCCGTAACGTGCCCGACTCGATCATTGCGCAAGGATGCGTCGGCCGCAGTCCGTGAGCCACCAGCTGCCCGCATACGTCAGCAAGCGTTGCCAGGCCCATGTAAACGACCAGTGTCTGCTGCGGTGCTGCCATCGCCTGCCAGGGCAGGTCCAACTCACCGTTGGCCTTGCGGTGGCCGGTCACGAACATGCAGGACTGGGCGTGATCGCGATGCGTCAGCGGTATTCCGGCATACGCGGCGCAACCCGACGCTGCGGTGATGCCGGGCACGACCTCCACGTTGAGACCGGCCGCCACGACATCGGCAAGCTCTTCGCCTCCGCGACCAAATATGAAGGGATCGCCACCCTTGAGACGGACCACCTGCTTGCCCGCACGGGCGTAGTCGATCATCAGCGCATTGATCTGCGATTGCGGCACGGTATGCCGATCCCGGCGCTTGCCCACGTGGATGCGCTCGGCGTCTCGCCGTGCCAGATCGACCAGGTCCTGATTGACCAAGCGGTCGAACAGCACCACATCGGCATCTTGCAAGCGGCGTAGCGCGCGCAAGGTCAGCAGTTCGGGGTCGCCGGGACCGCCACCGACCAGGCTCACGCGGCCCGCCGGCGCTTTGCGTGGCTCACCGGCCTGCGCCAAGGCACGTTCGATCCGCTGGCCGATCAATTCATCGGATTCGGCAAAGCCCTCCCGCCAGAGGCTGTCAACCAGCCCCTCCCAGAATCCGCGCACCCGATCTGCGTCCAGCCGCTCGCGCACACGATCGCGAAAACCCGATGCAATCTCGATGAAACCGCCCATCCGGGCCGGAAGCACCTGCTCGATCCGCTCGCGGATACGCCGAGCCAGCACCGGCATTACACCTTGGGAGCTGATCGCGACCAAGATCTCACCGCGTTCGACAATGGCGGGGGTGATTGCGGTGCATTGCGCCCGATCGTCCACCACGTTCACAGGAATATTGCGGGCCTGGGCCGCCCTGGACACCGCGGCATTCACCCCGGCATCTGCCGTGGCCGCGATGACCAGGCGCTGCGCCGCCACGTCGCCCGGCTCGAACTCGCGGCCGGACCAGGTGATGGATCCGGCCTGCGCGGCCTCTTCCAGAGCGGGCGTCAGCGCAGGTGACACCACCGTGATTCTGGCCGGTGTGCGCGCAAGCAACCGCCATTTTCGCTCGGCGATCACGCCGCCGCCGACGATCAGCACGTCGGCCGCTGTCATGTCGAGAAAGACCGGAAAATACCGCACCGATGTACCCCTGCGCCGTGGTGGTCCGGGCGCCCGACTGCACCCTGATAGACCGGCCAGAAAGTCTAACGTAAGGTTCCCGCACGGTTTGTTCCCGGTGACCACATGAAGTTGCGGCAGCTGCATTTTGTCCATGAAATCGTGCGCCACGAACTAAGCATCACGGCGGCCGCGGATGCCCTGTTCACCTCGCAACCCGGCATCAGCAAGCAGCTGCGCCTGCTGGAAGACGAGCTGGGCGTGCCGCTGTTCGAGCGCAGCGGCAAGCACCTGACGCGGCTGACACCCGCCGGCGAGCAGATCGTCTCCATCGTGGATCGCGTCCTGCAGGACGTGGACAACATCCAGCGCGTGGCCAAGGACTACTCCGACGGTGACCGCGGCACGCTAAGCCTTGCCACCACACACACGCAGGCGCGCTACGCGCTGCCGCCGGCGGTGACAAAATTCAAGACCGAATATCCGAACGTGACGCTGAACCTGCATCAGGGTTCACCCCCGCAGATCGCGCGCATGGCAGCCGAAGGCGAAGCCGATTTCGCCATCGCTACCGAAGCCATGCACCATTTTGATGAACTCGTGATGCTCCCCTGCTATCACTGGAACCGCGCCCTGCTGCTGCGGCCTGGCCATCCGCTGGCCTCGGTGAGCAAGCCGTCACTGAAGGACCTCGCCCGCTACCCCCTGGTGACCTACACCTTCGGGTTTACCGGGCGCTCGCAACTGGATCAGGCATTCAAATCTCAAGGCTTGTTGCCGAACGTCGTGCTCACGGCGGTCGACGCTGACGTGATCAAGACCTACGTGCGGCTGGGTTTCGGGGTCGGCATTATTGCCAACATGGCCTATGACGCAGAGGAAGATTCCGATCTGGTGTCCATCGATGCCGGTCATTTGTTCAGCCGGAGCACCACGCATATCGGTTTCCGCCGCAACCAGTTCCTGCGCGACTTCATGTTCCGTTTCATCGAGGTCTTCGCGCCGCACCTGAGCCGCGAGCTGATCGAACAGGCCGTCGAGATTCGCGAGCCCGCCGCACGACGCGAATTCGTCGCCCAGCATGTCGGAGAGGTTCCGGCCTTATAACATTCCGTTTCCAACGCTTGCGCCACGGCGGCGTATTGCTATGCTCGCCGCCCGTTTTCGCTGAGCGGACGTCCAGATGTATCAATATGACGCCATCGACCAGACGATTGTCGACGAACGCGTCCGTCAATTTCGTGACCAGACCCAGCGCTTTTTGCGCGGCGAGCTGACCGAAGACCAGTATCGCCCGCTGCGACTGCAGAACGGCCTGTACATCCAGCGGTTTGCGCCGATGCTGCGGGTCGCGATTCCGTATGGCGTGCTGTCGACGACGCAGGTCCGCATGCTGGCGCATATCGCCCGGACCTATGACCGTGGCTATGGGCATTTCACGACCCGGCAGAACATCCAGTACAACTGGCCCAAGCTGGAATCGGTGCCAGACATTCTGGAAGACTTGGCCAGCGTCGAAATGCACGCCATCCAGACGAGCGGCAACTGCATCCGCAACACGACGTCGGATCAATACGCCGGCGTGGCCAGTGACGAACTGGAAGACCCCCGCGCCTACTGCGAAATCATTCGCCAGTGGTCGTCCTTGCACCCCGAATTCGCCTACCTGCCGCGCACGTTCAAGATTGCGGTTACGGCCAGCAAGACCGACCGCGCCGCCATTCGCGTGCACGACATCGGCCTGCACCTGATCGAGAACGATCACGGCGAGCGCGGATTTGCCGTGTACGTGGGTGGTGGCCTGGGCCGCACGCCGGTGATCGGCGTCAAGATCCGCGATTTTCTCGCGCCGACCGACCTGCTGTCCTATCTGGAAGCGATTCTGCGCGTGTACAACCGCCTGGGTCGCCGTGACAACAAATACAAGGCGCGCATCAAGATACTGGTTCGCGAGTCCGGCGCCGAGCGCTTCACGGACTGGGTCGAGGCCGAATGGGCCAAGATCCGCACCGGCTCGCTAGAGCTGGGCGTGGATGACATCCAGCAAATGCAGGCCTACTTCGAGCCGCCCGCGTATGCGGCGACCGAGGACAGTGCCGAGATCGACACACAGGCGGCGCAAAATCCGGCCTTCGGTCGCTGGCTCAAGCACAACGTCATCGCGCACAAGCAGGCCGGTTACCGCATCGTCACGGTCTCGCTTAAAGATCCGAACGAGGCGCCTGGCGACTGCACAGCCGAACAGATGGAGCGCGTGGCTGATCTGGCCGACGAATACGGTTTCGGCGAGGTCCGTACCACACACGAGCAGAACCTGATCCTGCCGGATGTGCCGCATGCGGCGCTGTTCAATGTCTGGTCCGCGCTGGATGAACTCGGGCTCGCCACGGCGAACCACGGGACGATCTCGGACATGATCGCCTGCCCCGGTCTGGATTTCTGCAGCTTGGCGAACGCCGGTTCCATCGGCGTCGCCCGCGAGATCAACGATCTATTCGCCGACCTGGACGAGCAGTACGACCTCGGCGAAATCAAGCTCAAGATGTCTGGCTGCATGAACGGCTGCGGCCACCACAGCGTCGGGCACATCGGCATCCTGGGCGTGGATAAGAAGGGCGAGGAGTGGTACCAGATCATGCTCGGCGGATCGGCTGCCGAAGACGCCACCCTGGGCCAGCGTCTGGGTGCCTCGGTATCTAAGCACGACATCGCCCCGGCCGTGCGCAAGATCGTCGACCGCTATGCCGAGTTGCGCGAAGGCGAGGAACTGTTCGTCGATACCGTCAACCGTCTGGGCATCGCCCCGTTCCGCGAGGCTGTCTACGGATGATCCTGCTGCGCACCGATGGCTCGCGTGAGTCGATCAACCTCCGTGTTCTGGACGCCGACGAAGCACCCACCGGCGCAGCCTGGGAGGCTGTGGGGCTGGATCATCCAGCGCTTGCCGAAGCTGAAAGCCCGACGGGTCTGACGCTGGCAAACGACGTGAATGTGGAGACGCTGGACTGCGACCCGCAGCGGTTCGCCTTCATCCTGCTCGACTTTCCGGCATTCACCGATGGCCGCGCCTATTCCCAGGCCCGTGTACTCAGTGAACAGCTGGGATACCAGGGCACGCTGGTCGCCGGCGGCGAGCTGTTGCAGGACCAGGCCCATTACCTGAAGCGCTGCGGGTTCAACGCCTTTGCACTGGCGGACGCCGAGGCGGCCGACCGATTGGCACAGGGCTTTAACGATTTCACCGCGGCCTATCAGGCGACCAGCCGCCACGAGCTGCCGGTGTACCGTCGAAGACGGGCCTGATTCTCCGCAGTACGCCGCCTTGTCAATCCGGTACTGGAATCGTGTCGGCGCCGAAATAGGCCGCGAGAGCCGCTGGCAGCCGTATCGAGCCATCGGCCTGCTGCCCGTTCTCCAGCACCGCCACTAGCGCACGCCCCACCGCCACGCCGGACCCGTTCAGCGTATGGACCAGTTCCGGCTTTTCACCCTGGGCTGCGCGATAACGCGCCTGCATGCGACGGGCCTGGAAGTCCCCCGTGTTCGAGCAGGAGCTGATTTCGCGGTAGGTGTCCTGGCTGGGCACCCAGACTTCGAGATCGTAGGTCTTCGCCGCCGAAAAGCCGAGATCACCGCCGCAGAGCGCAACGACGCGGTAAGGCAATTCCAGTGCTTGCAAAACCGCTTCGGCATGCCCGGTGAGTGCTTCCAGCGCCTGCTCTGAGGCCTCCGGCCGAACAATTTGCACCAGCTCGACCTTTTCGAACTGATGCTGGCGAATCATCCCCCGGGTGTCACGCCCGTGCGCGCCGGCTTCCGCCCGGAAGCACGGCGTGTGCGCTGCGAATTTCAGCGGCAAGGCGTCGGCATCCAGAATCTGCTCGCGCACGAGATTCGTCAGCGGCACCTCTGCCGTCGGGATCAGATGGAGACCGCGATCATCGTTGATCCGGAACAGGTCATCGGCAAACTTCGGCAACTGCCCGGTGCCTTCGAGGCATTGTGGCTGAACCAGAAACGGCACGGCCATCTCGGTGTAGCCATGCCGATCGACGTGCAGGTCCAGCATCATCTGCGCCAGCGCGCGGTGCAGCCGCGCCAGCGGGCCTCTGAGCGCCACGAACCGGGCACCCGACATCTTGGCTGCGGCATCGAAATCCATGCCGCCCAGTCCCTCGCCCAGCTCGACATGATCCTTGACCGGAAAATCGAACCCCTGGGGCTCGCCCCAGCGTCGCAACTCCTGGTTGTCGGTTTCGTCCGCCCCTGCCGGTACGCTGGCGTCCGGCAGGTTGGGTAGGCCTAGCGCGGTTGCTTCCAGGCTTGCCCGCGTGGCCTCCAGCTCCGCCGCCACCGCGCGCATCTCGTCGCCGATGCGAGCGACCTCGGCCTTGAGCGGCTCGATATCTTCACCACGCGCCTTGGCCTGGCCGATCGACTTCGATCGCCGATTCCGCTCGGCCTGCAACTCCTCGGTGCGCACCTGCAACTGCTTGCGCTCGGATTCCAGCCGCTCGAACTCCTCGACGTCCATGACGAATCCACGCCGCGCGAGCTGCTGCGCGATGGCCTTGGTGTCCTGCCGAAGCTGTTTCGGGTCGAGCATGTGTCTGATTCCAGCGAAAAGAGGCGGCGGATTATACGGGCCCCGGCCCGCCCGCCCAGTAGCGCCCGATCATCCAGCCCAGCCAGACACCGGCCAGGCTGCCCAGCAGATTGAGCAGCACGTTCGCCAGGGCCGTCCAGGGCCGCCCCGCGGAGGCCAGCGCCAGCGTGTCGTAGGAGAACGTCGAAAAGGTGGTGAACCCGCCCAGCAAGCCGATCGCCACGAACAGCCGCAATGGCTCGCCCACCAGGGCAGAGCGTGGCAGCCACCACGCCATGAAGGCCCCCAGCAGACAACTGCCGAGCACGTTGGCGCTCAAGGTCCCCAACGGCCATCGGGTCAGTCCGGACGTCCAGACGGCCAGTCCGTAGCGCAGCGATGCCCCGAGCCCGCCGCCCAATGCCACCCACAACCAGTTCACCGCGCGCCCCCGCGTAGCCGCGCCAGACGCTCGGCGATTTTCGTCTCCAGTCCGGAGTCTCTGGGCTCGTAAAAGCGGCGGCGCCGAATGCCGTCTGGCAAAAAGGTCTGCCCTGCGGCGTGGGCACCTGCTTCATCGTGGTCGTAGCGGTACCCGGCGCCGAAGCCCATCGACTTCATCATGCCGGTGGGGGCGTTCCGCAAATGCATGGGAACCTCCAGCGAACCGCTTTGCCGCACCTCGTCCATCGCCGACTTGAATGCGGTGTAGGCAGCGTTGCTCTTCGGCGCGCTCGCCAGGTACAACACGGCTTGCGCCAGCGCCAGATCGCCCTCGGGCGACCCTAGCCGCTCGAAGGCGCTACAGGCATCAATGGCAATGGTGAGCGCTCGCGGATCGGCATTCCCCAAGTCTTCCGAAGCCATGCGGACAAGCCTCCGGCCGATATACAACGGATCGCAACCGCCATCCAGCATACGGGCGAACCAGTAGATCGCGGCGTCCGGATCGGAACCACGAACCGATTTATGCAGCGCGGAGATCTGTTCGTAGAACAGGTCCCCGCCCCGGTCGAAGGCGCGCATCGCGGTGCCCAGGCTGGACTCGACGTGTCCGAGTTCGATCACATCCGCGGACTCCGCCGCGGCGGAAGCGCAGGCGGCCTCCAACAGCTGCAGGGCACGCCGCGCATCGCCGTCGGCCAAGGCCACCAGGCGTTCGCTGGCGACCTCACTGAGCGACAGATCCGGAAAACTGCGGTCGACCGCGCGCCGGAGCAATTTCAATATGGAGTCCGCTTCCAGCGCCTTGACCACGTAGATCTGAACACGCGACAGCAAGGCGCGGTTGATCTCGAAGGATGGATTCTCCGTCGTGGCGCCAATCAGCACGACCGAGCCGGCCTCGACAACCGGTAGCAGGGCATCCTGCTGCGCCTTGTTGAAGCGATGAATCTCATCAAGAAAGATAACGACCGGCGAGTCGGGACTGGCGTCGGCAAAGGCAGCACGCAAATCTTTCAAGCCGGCGGTCACAGCGGACAGACCGTGAAACGGCAGCCCGGCCGCGCCGGCGACGAGACGTGCCAGCGTGGTCTTTCCGGTACCCGGTGGCCCCCAGAACACCAATGAACGCAGATGCCCGGCAGCCAGCGCGTTGCGCAGCGTGCCGTCGGGTCCGACCAGATGGTCCTGCCCGACCACATCGTCCAACACCGCTGGCCGCATGCGTTCCGGCAGGGGGCGGCGGTCGCCGCTCATGGCGACAACAGCCTCATGCGGCGCGGCGCATGCCCGTGAAACCTCGCGGCAAGATCAGCAGCGAAACCAGCAGGCCAAGCACCACGCCGACGCCGTTGGCGACCATATCCGCCAGTTCGAAGGCGCGGTAGGGCAGCACCGCTTGCGCGAATTCCATGGAGAGACCGAACCCCAGCGCCATCGCGGCCGCCCGCCATCGGCGGCCCGGGAGCAAGGCGGCCCACCAACCTGCGATGGCCGCATAGGCGATGGCGTGATTGGCCTTGTCCCAGAAGAAATCGCCGGCCGGTGATTCGGTCAGGTTGACCAGGGACAGCACCCCCACGATCAGCAGCAGCAGCCAACCGACCGACCGCAACACGATCCAAAGCAGCCCCCGCGCTGGTCTCACGCGCCAGATTCGCCGACGACATCCACCCCGGCCGGGGGATCAAAACGGAACCAGCCGTCTTTGAACTGCACGTTCCGCGAGACATCGAAGAACTCGATTCGGGTCTGCTGGCCCAGTGCATCCTGAATCTCGAGCACACGGATCGTGCCTCCCTCCAGCTGCACGGTCGCCGATTCGAATTCCGCCTCGGCGTTGCGCGGCCGGAGCAAGAAGCGACCGTTGCCCTGCTCTTCCACCGAAAACGTGTCCTCCAGATCTGCCGCGCCGGACAACAACGCGGCAGGCGTCGCGCTCAGTGTCTGCCCCACGGGCCGGACGGTGACCTGGGCGAGATCCTTGTCGTAGTGCCAGATCGTGTCACCGTCGCTGATCACCTTCTGCACGTAGGGTTGATCGTAATCCCAGCGAAAAGCGCCGGGGCGGCGCAGGGAGAACTGTCCGCGCGAGGCTTCCAGCACCAAACCCTCGCTGTCCATCAAGGTCTGCTCGAATACGCCGGCAAGCGTGCTTGTCGCGGTCAGCGCATCCGCCAGTTCGTCGGCGGCTGCATGGGCCGCGCCCTGGAATCCGCCGAGTAGCAGCACCACGCCAGACAGCAGCCGGCGGCACATCGGGTTTTGAAACATCTCAGACCTCTGGTGGTGGCGGTGCAATCACTTCGCGAGCGCCGCCACCCGATACGGGCCCGACAACGCCGGACGCCTCCATTTGCTCAACGATGCGGGCGGCGCGGTTGTAGCCAATCTTCAGGCGCCGTTGCACCCAGGAGATCGATGCCTTGCGGCTCTCGGTGACAATTTTCACGGCGTCGTCGTAAAGCGGGTCCGATTCGTCGTCGCCACCCGCAGCACCGGCCTCGCCCGGCAGCGCGGCGTCGCCAGCGCTGCCGTCGAGAATGCCATCCTCGAACACCGGCGCGCCCACCTGCTTGAGATAGGCGACGACCTTGTGCACCTCGTGGTCATCAACAAACGCGCCGTGGACACGCGTCGGCACGCCGGTACCAGGCGGCAGGTAGAGCATGTCGCCATGCCCAAGCAGGCTTTCAGCGCCCTGCTGATCCAGAATCGTTCTGGAATCGATCCGGGAAGACACCTGAAAAGCGATGCGTGTGGGGATGTTCGCCTTGATCAAGCCGGTAATCACGTCCACCGAGGGCCTCTGCGTCGCAAGAATCAGATGGATGCCGGATGCACGCGCCTTCTGCGCGAGCCGGGCGATGAGTTCCTCCACCTTCTTGCCTACGACCATCATCATGTCGGCGAGTTCGTCGACGATGACCACGATGTACGGCATGTGCTCCAGCGTTGGCCGCTCCTCTTCCTCCGGATCGGACAGTGGATCGATAATCGGCTCCCCCGCCTGCTCCGCATCCGCAATCTTGCGGTTCAGGCCGGCGATATTGCGCACGCCCATGGCTGCCATGAGCTTGTAGCGCCGCTCCATCTCCGCAACGCACCAGCGTAACGCGTTGGCGGCCTCCTTCATGTCGGTGACCACGGGCGCCAGCAGATGCGGAATGCCGTCGTACACCGACAGTTCCAGCATCTTGGGGTCGATCATGATCAGCCGCACATCGCGGGCCGTGGCCTTGTACAGCATGGACAGGATCATCACATTGACGGCGACGGACTTGCCCGAGCCCGTCGTGCCAGCCACTAGCAGGTGCGGCATCTTGCCGAGGTTCGCGACCACGGCCTGGCCACCAATGTCCTTGCCCAGCGCCATGGTCAATGGCGACTCGGAGCGCCCATAACTCGCGTTCTCGAGAATTCCGCGCAGCGCGACCAGTTCGCGGTGCTGGTTGGGTATCTCCAGCCCGATCACCGACTTGCCCGGGATAACCTCGACCACACGCACGGCAACCGCGGACAGCGCCCGCGCCAGATCCTTGGACAGGTTGCTGACCTGGCTGACCTTGACCCCCGGCGCTGGCTCCAATTCGAAGCGTGTGATCACGGGCCCCGGTGTGGCCGCCACCACCTCCACTGTCACGCCGAACTCTGCGAGCCGCGTTTCGACTTCGCGCGACATCTGATCCAGCTCTTCGGTGGTGTAGGCATGCGTGGACGCACGTGGCGGGTCCAGCATTTCCGACGATGGCAAGGGGTTGCCTTCAAACGTCGGCACTGCAGCACCAGAGGCATCCGCATCCATTGGCAGGGGCAACTGATTGGCCGGTTCCACCGCCGGCGCCGTTTTCTTCTTGGCCTTGCGCTTGCTCTTGGGCGGCTCCGCCGGCGGCAGAACTGGCGGCGGTTTGGGCGCAGTGACAGCCGGCTTGGTCTTCTTTTTGTCCTCGGCCCGCCGCGCCGCGCGTTCGGCCATGCGCGAGCGAAGTCGCTGCACCAGCCCTAGCAAGCCGCCGCCGATCGCGTCCATGATCGCCAGCCAGGAAAACGCCAGCGACAGCGGCGCTGCCGCAACCAGAATCGTCAGGAACATCAGGGTGGACCCGACCGTGCCCAGCACCTTGCCCAGTTCGGTGGCCATCACCGCACCCAGCATGCCGCCGCTGCCCTGAGGCAAGGCGGCTGGATCACCCAGATCATGCGCCGCGGCGAGCCCACAGGCGCCCAGCAACAAGAACACGGACGCGACGATCCGCGCCGTCACGCTGTCGACGAGCCGGCGACCGCCGGTAGAAGACCGATAATGGATCACCCCACCCGCGAAAATCAGCCAGGGCAGCACAAACCCCACGTAACCGAAAAGACTTAGCACCACATCGGCGACCCAGGCGCCGACCACGCCACCCAGATTGGACACGGATCCGCCAACACCGGTCGATGACCAGCCGGGGTCCGTGGTGTCGTAACTGAACAGGGCGAGCAGCAGATAGATCGTCACCGCGGCAGACGTCAGCAGCACGGCTTCGCGCAAGCTGCGCTCCAACCGCGTTGGCCCCTCGGCCACGGCGTGCGTTTTCGATTTCGACATGAACAGCGCGGGATCGGTCGTTGCTGCGCCCTAGGCGCGTAGGCTGCAGTATATCAGTGGCTCAAGCAGCGTCTCAGACGATGACCGGGGTTTGACACCGCTTGATTGACCGGCGGACAGCCTCATATTGGCGCGTAGACATTGAGCAATTGAGAGCATGTCCATCAAACACTATCTGTTAACAACCGAAGGCGAGATACGCGAGTACGACGCAGAACGCGCAGCGCGTGTCGCGGCCGGTGACAGCGCCCTGCCGGAATTTGCGGGCGCGGAGATTCACTACGTGCAGGTCTGGGTCGATGACGAACCCAAGGGCAATGAACTGCACGTGCGCACCGCGGGCGCCATCGTTCATTTCGACCAGCAAGGCCATTTCGAGGAAGCTTCAACGCCGGAATCCTCGGACAACCGGATGCGGTTTGCCCACGACACCTGCATTCAGCTTGCGCTGCACAAGGAGTTCCAGGAACCCTACACTCTGCACTGAGTGAGCGCGGAGGATTCCACCGTCACGGCCTATGCCCCCCAGATTGAGTCGGTTGAGTCCATCGCGAGCGTTGATGCCGACGTCTGGGACCGGCTATTCGACGCAGGCCACAATCCGTGCGTGTCGCACGCTTTTCTTCATGCGCTGGAAATCACCGGTTGCGTCGGCGAGCACACCGGCTGGCGACCGCGTCATCTGCTGGCGCATGATGCCGACGGCAGGTTGGTGGCCGCAGCACCGGCGTATCTGAAGACTCACTCGCGTGGCGAGTTCGTATTCGACTGGGCCTGGGCAGATGCCCTGGAGCGTGCCGGTCACGCCTATTATCCGAAGCTGGTCTGCTGCGTGCCTTTTACGCCGGTTCCAGGGCCTCGAATCGCAGGCGATCCCGGCGCAGCCCAGCTGGTCCGGCAGGCGTTTGAGGCGCAGTGCGCGGCGGGCGCGGCCTCCTCGGCGCATCTGCTGTTTCCTGCCACGGACCAGGACGCGCCGTGCTCCGCAGACTGGATGGAGCGACGAGACCTCCGATATGTCTGGTCCAACAACCGCTATCCAGACTTCGACGGCTTCCTGACGCAACTCAGCGCGAAGCGCCGCAAGGAAATTCGCCGGGAGCGCCGCCGCCTCGCCGAGCAGGGCATCCAGTTCCTTTGCCGGCCCGCCGATGGGCTGGACGCCGCGCATTGGCAGACCGTCTACGCACTGTATGCACGGACCTATCATGTCCGTGGTCAGTCGCCCTACCTGACGCCTGAGTTCTTCCCTACTTACGCCGCCTTGGCGCCGGGTCGCGTGCTGTTAATCGAGGCGCATCTGGACCAGCGGCTGCTAGCCGTGGCAATCGCGATTGTCGGCGACGACACCTTGTTCGGGCGGCATTGGGGGACCGCGGTGGACGTGGACGGTTTGCACTTCGAGACTTGTTACTATCAAGGCATTGACTACTGCATCCGCCATGGACTGGCCCGTTATGATGCTGGAGTGCAAGGTGAGCAGAAGCGCATGCGTGGATTCGAGCCTGCCGTGACGCGGTCTTTACATCACATCGCCCACCCCGGTCTGCGACGGGCCGTGGATGTCTTCTTGTCCGAAGAGCGCCGGGCGGTATCGGACTGGGCGCAATCTGCCCAAGAACATAGCGCGTTCCGTAAGGTCTGACGGACTATGGAAAGCCCCGTCCGACTGTACTGGCTCGACCCCCGCGACCCCACACAGGCGTTCCCCGATCCGCGCCTGGCGATGGCGGAACCCAATGGCCTGCTCGCCATCGGGGGGGACCTGTCGGTCCAGCGGCTGATCCGCGCCTACTCGCAAGGTATTTTCCCCTGGTACAACCCGGATGAACCCATTCTCTGGTGGTCTCCCGACCCTCGCGTAGTCTTTCCGCTGGACGGATCCGCCGCTCCGCGCACGATCCGCCGGCTGGTGGGGCGCGGGGATTACGCGGTGACGCTCGATCGCGCATTCGACGAGGTGATCGCCGCCTGCGCCGCACCGCGGCCCAAGCAGCGCGGTACCTGGCTGGGCCACGAGATGCAGCGCGCCTATCGTGATTTGCACCAGGAAGGTTACGCCCACTCGATCGAGGTCTGGCGCGACGGCGTGTTGATTGGCGGGCTCTACGGCCTGGCGCTAGGCCGCGCCTTCTTTGGCGAATCGATGTTTAGCCGGACAACAGGGAGTTCCAAACTGGCAATCCACTGGATTCGCCAACAGCTGACACACTGGCGGTTTGACTTGTTCGACTGTCAGGTCGGCTCCGAGCACCTAAGCCTGCTGGGCGCAACAGGCATGCCCCGTGAACAGTTCGTGACCCATGTCCACCTGGCCACGTCGCGCGGCCACCGCCGCGGGCGCTGGCGTTTTGACATCCCGGTTCCAAGCTCGACACTGCATACCGGCAACCGATGAACCTCTACCCCACCGCCGAGCACACATGCTCGTATCTGCCTGGTCAACTGGCGCGGGAAGCCGTGATCGACCCCAGCCAGACGCTCAGCCCGCGGCATTATCAGCAGCTGCTCGCGCTGGGCTTTCGTCGTTCCGGGCCCTATGCCTACCGAACCGCCTGCCGGGCTTGCCAGGCCTGCATCGCTGTCCGCATTCCGCTGAACCAACCCCTTGCGCTGCGGCGCCGCCATCGCCGCGTTCTAAAGCGCAATGCGGACTGTCAGGTGAGGATGGTCGCCGGTCGCATGCACCCGGAGCATCGCTCGCTGTATCTGCGTTACCTCAGCCACCGGCATCGCGAATCCGGCATGCGCGATCTATGCGCTGACGACTTGCTGGACCCGGCGGGAGCCTTGTCCTGCCTGTGCGAAATCCGCGTCGCTGGCCGCCTGCTGGCCTACACGGTCGTGGACTGCACGCCAGACGCCTGGTCGGCGGTTTACACCGTCTTCGATCCGCTGGAAGAGCACCGCGGGCTGGGTAATTTCGCCATTCTGCAAACCCACCGGCTCGCGAAATCGGCGGGGGCGGATTTTCTCTATCTCGGCTACTGGATCCACGCTGCCCCGCAGATGGGTTACAAGACGGAGTTTCGGCCCTTGCAGATTTACCTGGGCAAGCAATGGCAGCCATTTGCCGAGGGTCGATGCTTTGAGGATAATGCGCCGCCCTAATCCAACGCTGAGCGCGCATGCCCAAAGAAGACCATATTGAAATGGAAGGCACGGTGACCGACACCCTGCCTAACACCACATTTCGTGTCGAGCTGGAAAATGGCCACGTGGTCACGGCTCATATCTCCGGCCGCATGCGGAAGAACTACATCCGCATCCTCACCGGCGACAAGGTCACGGTGCAGCTCACCCCGTACGATCTGAGCAAGGGCCGAATCACCTATCGAGGTCGCTAGCCGCGTCGCGATGCCCTGACCCAGGGTGCATCGCGCTCTTATGCCCTTAAGGCTAGACGGACTCGGCTTCAGCCAGCTTGGAGTGCGTGTCCAGAGTCAGCCCATCGGGTCCGGCGCTGACCGTGACCCGGCCACCGTCAACCAGTTCCCCGAACAGCAACGCGTCGGCCAGAGGACGCTTAATGTGTTCCTGGATCACGCGTGCCATTGGCCGGGCGCCCATCTGCACGTCGTAGCCGTTCTCGGCCAGCCACGCCCGCGCTGCATCATCCACGGTGAGCTCGACACCACGGCCTTCGAGCTGGACTTCAAGTTCCATGATGAACTTGTCCACGACCCGCTTGATCACGTCGCCGCCCAGTGACGCGAACGGCACGATGGAATCCAGGCGGTTGCGGAATTCCGGCGAGAAACTGCGCCGGATAACCTCCATCCCGTCGCTGGAGTGATCCTGTGTCTTGAAGCCGATCGTTCGCCGCGCCATCGATTCGGCGCCGGCATTCGTGGTCATGATCAGGATCACGTTGCGGAAGTCCGCCTTGCGGCCGTTGTTGTCCGTCAGCGTGCCGTGGTCCATCACCTGCAACAGCAGGTTGAACACGTCCGGATGCGCCTTCTCGATTTCGTCGCGCCAGACCATGGCATGCGGATGCTTGATTACGGCCTCGGTTAGCAGACCGCCCTGGTCATAACCCACATAGCCGGGCGGCGCGCCGATGAGCCTCGACACGGTGTGCCGCTCCATGTATTCGCTCATGTCGAAACGCACCAGCTCGATTCCGAGCTGCTGAGCGAGCTGGCGTGTGACCTCCGTCTTGCCGACACCGGTCGGCCCGGCGAACAGGAATGAGCCGATCGGCTTTTCCCCGCTCCGCAATCCGGAGCGTGCCATCTTGATGGCCGAGGCCAGCATGTCGATGGCGTTTTCCTGGCCGAAGATCACCAGCTTGAGATCGCGATCCAGCGTCTTGAGTACTTCGCGGTCATTTGCGGACACACTCTTCGGAGGAATCCGAGCGATCTTGGCCACGATGGTTTCGATGTCCTTGACCTGCACCGTCTTGCGTCGCTTGCCCGCTGGCAGCAAACGCATCTGGGCACCGGCCTCATCGATCACGTCGATGGCCTTGTCGGGTAGGCGTCGATCATTGATGTGACGCGCCGCTAGCTCGGCAGCAATTTCCAGCGCCGTGTGCGTGTAGCGCACCTGGTGGTGATCCTCGAACCGCGACTTCAGGCCTTCCAGGATGCGCACCGTCTCGGGTACGGAAGGCTCCGGAACATCGATCTTCTGGAATCGGCGCGCCAAGGCCCGATCCTTTTCGAAGATGCCGCGATACTCGTCATAGGTCGTGGACCCGATGCACTTGAGTTCGCCGTTCGAAAGCACAGGCTTGATCAGGTTCGATGCATCCATGACGCCGCCAGAGGCCGCGCCGGCACCGATCACGGTGTGAATTTCGTCGATGAACAGCACCGAACCGGGTCGCTTGCGCAGCTCGGCCAGTACGCCCTTGAGGCGCTTTTCGAAGTCGCCACGGTATTTGGTGCCGGCAATCAGCGACCCCATGTCCAACGCGTAAATCGTGCTGCCAAGCAGCACCTCGGGCACATCGCCCTCGGTGATCAGCCAGGCAAGCCCTTCTGCGATAGCGGTCTTGCCAACGCCGGCTTCGCCGACCAGCAGCGGATTGTTCTTGCGGCGCCGACAAAGGGTCTGAACGACCCGCTCGATCTCGTCGCGGCGCCCGATCAGCGGATCGATCTTGCCCTCGGCGGCCAAGGCGTTGAGATCGGTGGCGTACTGTTCCAGCGGATTTTGCGAGGCTTGGCCGGCCTCGTCCTGCTTGGGGTCGCCTTCCGGTGCGCCCGATGTCCCGTCATCGCCGGTTGTCTTGGAGATGCCGTGGCTGATGTAGTTGACGACATCGAGACGGGTGACGCCCTGCTCGTTGAGCAGATAGACGGCATGGGAATCACGCTCGGAGAAGATCGCGACCAGCACATTGAGTGAGGTCACCTCCTTCTTGCCGGCGGACTGGACGTGGTAGACGGCGCGCTGCAGCACCCGCTGAAAAGACAGCGTCGGCTGCACCTCGTTGCCGTCGGCATCTTCTTCGACGACCGGCACGTTCTCACGAATAAAGCTGCGCAGGTCGCGTTCCAGTGCATCCAGGCCGACACCGCTGGCCCGCAGCACCTCGGTGACATTCACATCATCGAGCAAGGCCAGCAGAAGATGCTCAATGGTGAGCATTTCGTGGCCCTCGTTGCGGGCAGCGAGAAACGCCGCGTCGAGTGCCTTCTGCAGTTCTTGGCTCAGCATATTGTCCATCCGTATCGAGTGGGGGTAGTGGGTCGACAGCGTCCGGTCAACGGCCTTAGACCGGGGCAATCCATCGCCCCCCATAGATGGCTCAAAGTTACGCCTGTTCCAACCTGCACAGCAAGGGGTGTTGATGCCGCCTGGCGTACTCAATGACCTGATTCATCTTGGTTTCGGCAATTTCGGCGGTGTAGGTGCCGGCCACGGCCGCTCCGGTCGTGTGGACCTTGAGCATGATGCGAACCGCAGTTTCGCGATCTTGACGGAAAATGCGCTGCAGCACTTCGATGACGAACTCCATCGGCGTGAAATCGTCATTGAGCAGCACCACCTTGAACCTGGGCGGCTGCTGCAATTTGGGTTTGCTGGTTTTTTCTGCGAGACCGACACCGTCATCTCGCTCGAAATCACTCATGCTGACCTCTGCGAAGCGCGCGGTCGAAACCAATAGACGCGGGCAGGAACGAAGTGTTCCCGAGGGCTGCCGATTGTAACGAATCCGGCCACAGGCTTGTGACCACAGTTAAAAAAGGCGGTTCGCAAACAGCCGACTATTTGCTGGTGTGCGTGTAGACGCCGTCCCAGTCATCGCCGGGCGGGTTGGCCCGATAGTGGGCGATACGCTCCTGGTACAGGCGATAGATTGGCAACGGCTGACCTGACTGCTGTAACCCAAAGAACTCGGCCTCGGCCTGATCCCAGGCCTGCGACCGAAACAAACGCAGCGCCTGGCGATACCGCGCCAGATCCTTCTTGATCTCCGCAGGCAGGACATCCTTTTCGCCGAGTGGCTCGTAGATCGTGACCGGTTCCTGCTTACCCTTCACACGGATTCGGTCGAGCTCCCGGTACGCGAACTCCGGGACCGCAGCCCGGGTCGATTCGGACACGATAATCTCGACGCCGTAATTCTTCGTCTGCCCTTCCAGCCGCGACCCCAGATTCACTGCGTCCCCCATCACGGTGTAGGCGACGCGGAATTCCGACCCCATGTTGCCGACGCTCATTGGCCCGGTGTTCAGCCCGACGCCTATCTTCAGTGAGGGCCAGCCACGGGCGGCGAAACTGTCGTCCAGCGCCCGGACCGCCCGCAGCATGTCCATGGCTGCCAGCAGGGCGTTCCTGGCATGGTCGGGGTCGTCCAGCGGGGCGCCCCAGAACGACATGATGGCGTCACCCATGTACTTGTCGATGGTGCCGCGATGCTCGTGGATCACCCGCGTCAGCGGGGTCAGGAACTCGTTCATCAACTGCGACAGCTCGCGAGAATCCAGGCCCTCGGAGATGGTCGTAAAGCCGCGCACGTCCGAGAACAGGACAGTCAATTCGCGGGTTTCACCCTCCATCGAAATGTCTTCTGGATTCTGTGCCATCTCGTCGACCAGCTCAGGCGGCACGTACTGCCCGAAGAGTCGGGTCACCTCGCGCTTGCCACGGGATTCCACGAAATACCCGTAGAGCAGATGCAATAGGAACAGGATGAGCGTGAACGCCAGCGGCAAACCTAGCGGCACCACGACATTGAAACGGCTCCACAGCAGCAGCGCGATGATGGCGATCGCACCCAGAAACGCCAGGCCCATCAGCGCGGCGGTGGCCGCGGAGACCCTCGGAAACACCCAGGCCATCATCACCGCGATAAAGAACAGCATGACCGCCGTCAGACCGGTGGCGTAGGACGGATGGTATTTGACGCGGTCTTCCAGGATGCCGGAGATGATATTGGCGTGGACTTCCACCCCCGCGAATGCACTGCCCACTGGCGTGTTCCGCAGATCGAGCAGCCCTGGCGCCGACGTGCCCACGAGCACGATGGCATCCCGCAACACCGAGGCGTCGGCGGTCTGGTGAATCACATCGGTGGCCGACACATAGGGGAAACTGCCCTGACGCCCGCGGTACGGGACCATGACCGCCATTTCGCCGTCCACCGGGATCTCATGATCGCCGAGCGCGACGGCTTCGAGCGCCTGGGCACTAGGGGCTTCGTCGGCGCTCAGAAACTGACCATCGAACACGAACCCGTAATCCGGCGAATCCATGGCGATCCGGGTTAATTCAAAGGCTAACGACCCGTAGATCGCGCCATTGAATTTCTGCATCAACGGAACGCGGCGGAACACGCCGTCGATCTCCTCACGGGCGAGAGGGTTGTCGAAAAATCCCGCCCGCGTGCCCATGCGCTGGAGCTCGGGCAGGTTGGCCGAATAGCCCTCGGCCACAATGAAGTTGGCCGGCACGCTGGCGGCGAGTTCTGCCGAAATCAGCGGCTCCGGCAGCTGCCCGATGCGACTGTCGTCGGTGGACTGCAATACCATCCCGAGCACCACCGGCCGGTTCTGGATCGCCGCGGCCAGCTTGGCCTCACCGCTGGCGGTGAACCCCAGCTGCGAACCGGTGTCTTCCAGCAGAGCGCGGACGTCCGGACGGGGGGCCAGCCGCTCCAGCATTTCCTGGTACGCGGAGCGTTGCGGCTCGGCGAACAGGACGTCGAAGCCCACGGCCCGGACCGCGTAATGCTCAAACAGGTTGTCGACCATCTGCGCGAACTTATCGCGCTCCCAGGGCCAATAGCCTTCGGCCGTCATGCTGCGTTCATCGATATCGACAATCACGATGGCGGGGTCGACCGTGTTCGTCATCGTCGCGCGCACCCGCGCGTCGTAGGACGAATTCTCCACCTGTTCGAGGAAATCGATCCGAACCACCTCGTTCAGGTGCACAACCACCAGCGCGAACAGCACCAGGCTGATGGCGTAGCGAATGATTTGATGCATCGATGGACTCCCCCCAGATGCCGAAACCGTAACGTCACGGCCCTAACGAGGCAACGCGCGTGTCGCCTTCAGGCGACGGCAGGTATGATAGGCACCCGTTTTCGAACCCTTGTGATTTCATGGACGCGGCGCTAATCAAGTCGCTGCAACGTCGTGCGCGCCCGGTGCCGGGCTGGGCTGCCCTGGCGCTTGCGGCAGCCTGCGGCCTGCTGCTCGCCAAAATGATCTGGCTGATGGTGCCGCAGCCTGCCTGGCAGCCGCCCCCTGCCCCGGCGACGACCGTCACCAGCAAAGCGACTGATCACGCGGTGGACATCCAGGCCATCGCCAACGCAAACCTGTTCGGCAGGGCGGCGCCCAAGCAGGTGGAAGCCACGCAGCAGCAGGTTGTCGATGCGCCCGATACCCGGCTTCCGCTCACGCTAAAAGGCATTTTTGCCTCGGAACTGGACGGCGAATCCAGAGCACTGATCGCGCGTGGCAGTGACGAGGAGAAGCCCTACGCCGTCGGTGACACCGTAACCGGCGGCGCCGAGCTCTACGAGATCTACGCCGACCGCGTGATCCTCGACCGCGGCGGCAAGCTCGAAACCCTGCGCTTGAATAAGGATGAACCGGGCGCCAGTGCGAATCAGAGCGGTAATACCTCGCTGACCAGCCGAACCGGGGATGTTCGCGAAGTCGCCCCGACGCAGTCGCTGATGAATATTCGGCAGGAGCTGCTTCAAGACCCATCGCGGGCCTCCACTTACCTTCGCGTCCAACCGGCATACAATGCTGGGCAGCTGCGCGGCTATCGAATTTATCCGGGGCGCAATCGCACCCTGTTCTCGGAGGCCGGGCTGAGACCGGGGGATTTGGTGACCGAACTCAATGGCGTCAGTCTCGACAATCCGACACGAGCCTTGCAGATGCTGGGAGATCTCAGCTCCGCAACATCGCTGAACGTCACGATCCTGCGCGGCGGGCAGCCACAACAACTCAGCGTGAATCTGAACTGATATGACTATCCTGCTTCGGTCACTGGCCGCTCTACTGCTCTTCGCCCAGCTCTCGGTGGCCGTCGCGCAGTCCGCGTCGCAAGCCACGCTGAACCTGAAGGATGCGGACATCAACACGCTGATCTCGACGGTCAGCGAGATCACCGGCAAGAATTTCATCATCGATCCGCGGGTGAAAGGCAAGGTCACGGTGTTGTCGTCCACACCGATGAGTGCCGAAGGTGTGTACGAAACCTTCCTGGCCGTACTCCAGGTCCACGGGTTCGCGGCCATACCGGCTGGCGAAGCGATCAAGATCATCCCCGAGGTGAATGCCAAGCAGGACGGCGCGCCGACACGCGGCCCGCAAACGCTGGCACCGGATGATGTCGTCACCAAGGTCTTCACCATCGACAACGTGCCGGCGGCGCAGCTGGTACCGATCCTGCGGCCGCTGGTGCCCCAATACGGCCATCTCGCGGCCTATGCGCCGTCCAACATGCTGATCATTTCGGATCGCGTGGCCAACGTGGAACGCCTGCGCGCCATCATCCGCCAGATCGATACCTCCAGTGATCGCGAGTTCGAGCTGATCCGGATGACGCATGCCAGCGCTGCCGACATCGCACAAACCCTGACCACGCTGACCCAGCAGGATCGCAAGACCGACCCGAACACCACGCCGGTGACCATCCTCGCCGACGAGCGCACGAATGCCCTGTTGATCGGCGGTGACAAAGCCACCCGCTCGCAGTTTCGCAGCATCATCGCGGAACTTGATCTGCCCTTGGAGGACAGCGGCAGCACGCAGGTGATTTACCTGCGCTACGCCTCGGCCGAAAATCTTGGGCCGGTACTCCAGGGCTACGTGGAACAGGTCGCGGCCAGCGAAGGTGGCGGGCAGAACAATCAGGCGCGGACGTCGGCGTCGGTGGTCAAGGTGATTCCCGAGCCCGACACCAATGCACTGGTCATCACGGCACCACCCAAGATCATGCGGGCGGTCAAGGATGTCGTCGCCCAGCTCGACATCCGCCGCGCCCAGGTGCTGGTCGAGGCCATCATCGCCGAGGTCAGCGAGTCCAAGTCCCGCGAGCTCGGCATCGACTCGGTGCTATTCGACGAAGACCGAATCGCTGCCGCCAACATCCTCGACCCAGGCACGCTTAACGCGTTGACCAGCGTGGCCGGTGCAGCCACCGGCAGCATCACCGGCGCCGCCGCGGCGGCGTTGATCGAACAGGGAATCACGCTTGCAGGCGGCCGCTACAACGAAAATGGCACCAGCTTCCTGTTCCTGCTGAAAGCCTTGGCCGGTGATGGCAACACCAACATCTTGTCCACGCCCACGCTGGTCACGATGGACAACGAGGAAGCGGAGATCTCGGTTGGCCAGGAGGTCCCTTTCCTGTCAGGCCAGTACTCCAACAGTGGCACCACCAGCTCGACGGGGCTGGTCAATCCGTTTCAGACCATCGACCGGAAGGATGTCGGCATCACCCTGGGCATCACGCCTCAGATCAACGAAGGCGACACCATTCAGCTGAAGATCAGCCAGGAAGTCTCCGCAGTCTCGGCCGGATCGGCCGGCGCGGTCGACCTGGTGACCAACAAGCGCAGTCTGACAACCACGGTCATGGTGGATTCGGGTGACATCCTCGTGCTCGGCGGCCTGATTGATGATCAGGTGCAGGAAACCGAGCGGCGCACACCGATCCTCGGCAGCATCCCGATTCTTGGCAACCTGTTCAAGTTCCGCTCGGTCAGCAAGGACCGGCGAAACCTGATGATCTTCATCCGCCCGGTGGTACTGCGTGACCGCGAGACCGCTAACTACTACACGCGACAGAAGTACGACTCCATCCGGACGACCCAGCTGGGATCGCAAACGGGCGGCATCTCCATTCTGGGCGGTGCCAAGCGACCCCTCTTGGAAGAACTGGACGCCGTTGAGTCCCAGCCACGTGGCGGCAGGGAGTCGGGCCCGGCTCAGGTGAATCCCTCCGTGCCGAAGTCTTACCCGCGCACGCCGACCGGCGAAGCGGTGGACGAGTCTGAACACGACAAGCAACCGGTGGTGACTCCGCCAACAGACGACGCCGACGAGGACAAGAAGTCCTCCCGCACATTCGACAAAACCAAGCCTGGCAATACCGCCCGGAGGGCACATTGGCCGAAGTAGAAGAGCAGGAAGCGACGCTCCGGCGCCCGTCCTTCTCCTTTGCCAAGCGCCACGGACTGATTGTTGGGGCGCGCCACGATGACGGCGTGGAGTTGATCGCACGCCAGGATGTGTCCTTGCAGGCAACCGCAGAGATGCGCCGGTTTCTGGATCAGCCGATCCGGCTGCGCATGGTCAGCGCCGAGGAATTCGATCGCCTGCTGCAGCAGGCCTACGAAAACAAGTCCGGCTCGTCGATGCAGATGGTCGAGGGCTTCGACGACGACTCGCTAGACCTGTCCTCGGCCGCGGAAGCGCTGGCGGAGCCACAGGATCTGCTGGAATCCGACGATGACGCACCGATTATCCGGTTGATCAACGCCCTGCTCGCCGAGGCGATCAAGGAAGGCGCATCCGATATCCACGTTGAACCCTACGAAAGCCGGCTGACCGTGCGTCTGCGCGTCGATGGCGTGCTGCGCGAAGTGCTGCAGCCGCCGCGTGCGATCGCTCCCCTGCTCTCCTCGCGCATCAAGGTCATGGCCCGCCTCGACATTGCCGAGAAACGCCTGCCACAGGACGGCCGCATTTCCCTGCGCGTGGCTGGACGTCCGGTGGATGTGCGCGTGTCGACGATCCCGTCGGGCCACGGCGAGCGCGTGGTCATGCGCCTGCTCGACAAGCAGGCAGGCCGCCTGGACCTGGAACAGCTGGGCATGGCCGAGGATCAGCGCAGGCTATTCCAGGAACTCATCAAGAAGCCGCACGGCATCATCCTGGTCACCGGGCCGACCGGGTCCGGCAAGACCACCACGCTCTACGCTGGCCTGGCCGAAATCAACGACCGCAGCCGCAACATCATGACGGTCGAGGATCCGATTGAGTATTACATCGACGGGATCGGCCAGACCCAGGTGAACACCAAGGTCGACATGAGTTTCGCGCGCGGTTTGCGCGCCATCCTGCGCCAGGATCCGGACGTGGTGATGATCGGCGAAATTCGCGATCTGGAAACGGCGGAGATCGCGGTGCAGGCTTCATTGACGGGCCATCTCGTGCTCTCGACCCTGCACACCAACACCGCGGTTGGCGCGGTGGCGCGCCTGCGCGACATGGGTGTTGAACCCTTTCTGCTCGCCTCCAGCCTCATCGGGCTGATGGCGCAGCGCCTGGTCCGCACGCTCTGCCATCACTGCCAGACCCCGTACGAGGCGGATGACGCCGAGTGCCAGCTGTTCGGCATCGACCCCGCAAACCGCCCCACCATCTACAACGCGGTCGGCTGTCCCGAGTGCCGCCACACCGGCTACCTGGGTCGATCCGGCATCCAGGAGCTGGTCGCGGTCGACGACGCCATGCGCACGATGATTCATGACGGATCATCCGAACAAGCGCTGGAAGCCCATGCGCGGCGGTCCGCGCCCGGCATTCGTCAGGCAGGCTTGCGCAAGGTGCTGGAAGGCCGCACCACGGTGCAGGAAGTGCTACGCGTCACGCGGGAAGGCTAGCTCTCCACAATGGCAGCATTCGAATACAAGGCGCTGGATCGCCGCGGCCGCCAGAAAAAGGGTTTGATCGAGGCCGATACCGCGCGTCAGGTCCGTCAGCAGCTCCGCGACCAAGGCATGATGCCCACCGATGTCCGCGAGGTCGCCGAGCAATCCGCCGGCCAGGGATTTCGGCGCGCAACTGGCTTCTCCTCCGGCGAGCTGTCGCTGTTCACGCGGCAGCTGGCGACACTGCTGCGCTCGGGCCTGCCGCTGGAGGAAGCGCTCAGTGCGGTCGCCGAGCAAACCGAATCACGCAAGGTCAAACGTACGACGCTGGGCGTACGCGCCAGCGTGCTCGAGGGCCACACTCTCGCGCATGCGCTGGGTAGCTTCCCCGGCGCCTTTTCGACGCTTTACCTCGCGACCGTCGAGGCGGGCGAACACTCCGGACACCTGGACCTGATTCTCGAACGCCTGGCTGACTATGTGGAATCACGCCAGCTGATGCAGCAGAAAATCGTGCTGGCGAGCTTCTACCCGGCCATCCTGTCGCTGGTGGCCGTGCTCGTAGTGGTGCTGCTACTGACCTTTGTTGTACCGCAGGTGGTTGAGGTGTTTTCCTCGATTGACCAGGAACTGCCGGCACTGACGCGCGGCATGATCGCGACCAGCGACTTTCTGCGCGCGAATTGGTGGCTGCTGCTGGGCGGGATCGCGGCCGCATCGGTCGGCTGGTCCTTGCTGAAGCGCCGCGATGCGTTTCGCTACAGGGTCGACGCGATCCGGCTCAAGCTACCGCTGATCGGGCGGCTGGCACGCGGACTGAACACAGCGCGCTTCACCCGCACGCTCAGCATCCTGTCGGGCAGTGGTGTCCCGATGCTGGAGGCGCTGAAAATCTGCGAACAGGTGGTGACGAACCTGCCAATGCGCGAGGCCATCACGAATGCGACTCGGCGGGTGCGCGAGGGCGAATCAATCAGCAAATCGCTCACGTCCAGCGGTCTGTTCCCGCCGATTGCGGTTCACCTAATCGCCAGTGGCGAGCAGTCAGGCAAGTTGGACGACATGCTGGAACGTGCCGCCGTGCATCAGGAACGTGAGGTCGAAACCCTGGTGGCCGGGCTCATGGGCGTATTCGAGCCACTGCTGATTCTGACCATGGGCGGCTTTGTGTTGATGATCGTGCTGGCCATTCTGCTGCCGATCTTCGAACTGAACACCCTGGTTCAGTAACGGGGTTCAGTCCCCGCCGACGACCGCAGCCGGTACCGACGCCCCCGAGATCAGACTGGTCGACAGCAGCGATTCGATCTTCCGCGGCACGTCATACTCGATCTCGACGATCGCGATGCGGATGGCGTTGGCAAATGCCTGTGCATCTGCGCTGCCGTGACTCTTGATCACGGTCCCCTGCAAACCCACGAAACTGGCCCCATTGTAGTTGCCAGGATTGATGCGGCGGGCGAAGGACTTGAGCACGGGCGCCGCCGCCAGCGCGGACAGCTTGGTCAGCGCGTTGCGGGAAAACTCTTCTCGCAAAAACATGCCGATGAGCTTGGCGACGCCCTCACTGGACTTCAGCGCAATATTGCCGGAAAAGCCGTCGCAGACGACGACATCCACGTCCCCAAGAAAGACGTCGGTGCCCTCGACATAGCCGATGTAGTTGAGATCGCTGGCCGTCAAGCGCTGACCCGCTTCGCGGATCGCGTCGTTACCCTTGATCTCTTCCTCGCCAATGTTGAGCAGCGCAACACGCGGAGACTCCAGACCATGGACGGCGTGGGCGACCACGTCACCCATCACGGCAAACTGCACCAGGTGCTCGGCCGTGCACTCGACGTTCGCGCCGAGGTCGAGCATGTGGGTGTAGCCGTCCACCGCTGGGATTCTTGAAATGATCGCTGGACGATCAATCCCGGGCAGCGTCTTGAGAACGAACCGGGCCGTCGCCATCAAAGCGCCGGTGTTCCCAGCGGACACGCAAGCCTGGGCCGCACCGTCCTTGACGGCGTTAATCGCCAGCCGCATCGACGAGCGCTTTTTGCCGCGCAACGCACGCGAAGGCAATTCATCCATGCCGACCACTTGTTCGGCATGGATGAATTCGACCCGGCCCGGAAACCGGGCCGACAAGGCCTTCACCTGCGCGCCAACCACCGCCTCATCGCCGACCAGCAGCAACGACAACCCGGCATGCTCCTGCAGAATGATCTCTGCTGCAGGCAGCACCACAGCAGGGCCGTGATCTCCGCTCATCACGTCCAACGCGATTCGCAAGTCAGACACCGCGCGGACCTGTAAGCGCTAAATGGCGATCATCAATGTGGCCGCCGTGCAATTGCGCGCAGCCGCCATGTGATGAAGGCAGGTTATTCCTGCTCTTCTGCAGGTTGCGACTTCACGATCACCTGACGACCACGGTAATAACCGTCGGCGGTGACGTGGTGACGTCGATGCGTTTCACCGGTGGTCGGATCGGTCGACAACGCGGCAGCGGTCAGCGCGTCGTGGGAACGGCGCATGCCGCGCTTGCTTCGGGTTTTACGGTTCTGCTGTACAGCCATCTCGAGGTCCTCAGTTGTCGTCCGAGCCGGTCAGAATGTCCGGAGGCATGCAGTCCGCATGCCGCGGGTAGCTCGGGACGGCGAGCAATAAATCATCGGCAATCGCTTCAAGCACTTCGAAACGATCACCATCCAAAACAATGGGTTCCGCATCTTCATCGACGTCCGCCGAATCCGACGTCACCAGATGCCAATGGACCGGCGACTCAATCGCATGTTCCATCGCGCCCATGCAGCGCTGGCACTGGAGTGTCGCCAAGGCCACAATACGGCCCGTCACGACGGCCGGTCGGGCCGCGGACCGAAACTCCGGCACCACAATACGCAACGATGCGTCAGCCGGTCGAAGCAATTCGACACCGGCTTCCTGCAGACGCGGCATCCGCTCGGCGGCAACGGAACCTTCCAATTGCTGCTGGGCGGGCGCTCGCGCCAGATCGATCCAAACCGGCATAGGGCGCTGCATGGCGCGCGCGATGATAGTGATGAGCTCCGATCAAGTCAAAGAAAACCAAGCATCCACGCCGGTTTCGCCCGCGTCGAACAAGCCGCTAATCCTGGCATCCGGCTCCAGGTATCGCCGGGAGATGATCGAACGGCTCCAGGTGCCGGTGCTCGCCATCGCGCCCGGAATTGATGAATCCCGCACGGCGGGAGAGTCGCCGCGCGCACTGTCGATTCGACTGGCGCGGCAGAAAGCCGCGCATGTCGCCCGCCAGTATCCGGATCATTGGGTGCTCGGCAGTGACCAGGTCGCCATGCTGGGCGACGAGGCCCTGGGCAAACCGGGCAACATCGAGCGCGCGCGGCAACAGCTCGGCGCCTGCTCGGGGAGCACGGTCGAGTTTCAGACAGCCATGTGCCTGCTCGGACCGACGAAGCGATTGGAACACCTGGACACGACACGGGTCCGGTTCCGTGCCTTGAGCCCCACCAGTATTGAGGACTACCTGTCCCGCGACTCCGCCCTGGACTGCGCCGGCAGTTTCAAGTCGGAAGGCTTCGGAATCACCTTGACCGAAGCCATTGAATCCGAGGACCCCAGCGCTCTGATCGGTCTGCCACTCATCGCATTGGCTGGCTGGCTGCGCTCCATCGGACTAATGGTGTCATGACGCACGGCTTGGTCAGGCTCTGCGCCGCGACTGCGCAGCCAACCACATCGGCAGTTCCGCCACATGCGCGATAAGGCCTAGCGGGTTGCAGCGCCGCAGCGTTTGGGCGTCATGCACACCACACAACACACCAACCGACGCGACCTGGGCGTTCCGCGCCATGGCCAGATCGTATTCGCTGTCGCCGACCATCAAGGCCCGGCCGGGCGGCGTGTCGGTTTCCCACAGCAATTCTTCCAGCATGTCCGGCGCCGGCTTCGATGGCGCCTCGTCCACGGTGCGCGTGGCCTTGAAGTAACTGCGCAGGCCGGTCGCATCGAGTGAGACCTCCAGGCCCTGGCGCCCCTTGCCGGTGGCGACCGCCAAGGTCAGTCCGTCGTCCGCAAATACCTGCAGCGTCTCGCGAACCTGCGGGAACAACGAGGCCTGCTCGAAGCGGCCAGGACCACGTCGTGCGCGATAATCCAGCAACTTGGGTTCGAGTTCATCGCGAGGGTGATCGGGAAAAAGAATCGCCATCGCCTCCCAGACACCCAGGCCGATCAGCGTGCTGATTTCGTGATCGTCCCGCTCCGGTAGCCCCAGGTCGGCGATGGCCGCCTGCATGGCATCCACGATGCCGCCTGCCGAATCCGACAAAGTGCCGTCCCAATCGAAGATGATCAGGTCAAAAGGACGCCTCATTCCCCGGCTGCCAGCAGTTCCATGAAGCGATCCGGCACGGAAGCGCTGACCTCCAGCAATCGTCCGGCCTGCGGATGGACCAGACGCAATCGCCACGCATGGAGGCACAACCGCCCTGGGGCGAGGGCCTGATCGCGGCCGGCATCGCCATACCGTAGATCGCCAACAACCGGATGGCCCTGACTGGCAGCATGTACGCGTATTTGATGGGTGCGCCCCGTGCCCAAGCGTGCCTCAAGCAGGCTAATCGTTCTGCGCCGGTCCAGCGCATCGAAATGCGTCACCGACAGCTTGCCATCGGCATCCGGACGCACGGTGCGCTCACCTCCTGACCTGGCGTGGACATCCAGCGCTTCCTCGACAGTGCGCGGCCCGCCTTTCCAGCGGCCGTGGACCAGCACCTGGTAGAGCTTCTCGGTCTTTTCACCATTCAACGCCTGCCGCGCGCGGCGCAGAGGTTCGCCGCGCCGAGCGCAGACCAGCACTCCGCTGGTATCCCGATCCAGACGATGGACCAAATCATAATCCTCGCCATGCGTATGCCGGAGACATTCAATGACACCAAACGGCACGCCGGACCCACCATGCACCGCAACCCCTTCGGGCTTGTCGAGCACAATGAAATCACCATCCACATCAATAATGGACTCGCGGACCTGATTGGTGAGGCGGTCCGGCGGCGGCCCGGACGGACGCTCGGCCGTCCGGACCGGAGGAATTCGGACCTGGTCGCCGCGCTCGACGCGCGTGCTGGGCTTGACGCGGCCACCATTGCGCCGCACCTGCCCGCTGGACAGCAATCGATACACATGCGATCGAGGCACGCCCTTGAGCTGGCCCAGCAACAAATTGTCGATGCGTTGACCGTCTTCGGCGGCGCTCACTTCGTGATACCGCACCTTTGGGGATTTATGTGGCAAACTAACTCCGCTGAATGACCGTTTCGATCGGTATCACAGCCCGACCCACCATGAGAGACACCCTCTGAGGTGGCGCCGGTGGGCAGATCGGCCCTTCTCTTCGTTGATCTTAACTCTGATCAGGCGTTCCTGGGATTCCGAACTGCACCAATTCGCAGCTGGTTTGCGCCGCTTTACACCGCGCGCAGGCCGCACAGGGATGAATCGCGCTCCCCTCCGCCCTAACGGTTGGTCCGAGCGCGCGCAACTGGATTGACTACAACATGAAACGCATTCTCGTGAACGCGACGCAGCGCGAAGAGCTGCGCGTCGCGATCGTCGACGGACAGCGCCTGATCGATCTCGATATCGAGATGGAACAGCGCCAAAGCCGCAAGGCTAACGTCTACAAGGCACGCATCACCCGACTCGAGCCCAGCCTCGAGGCCGCCTTCGTCGAATACGGGGGTGACCGTCACGGTTTCCTCCCGCTCAAGGAAATATCCCGCAGCTACTTCACCGGTGATCCCGGCGAAGGCCGTCCGGATATCAAGAAGGTCCTCAAGGAAGGCCAGGAACTGATCGTCCAGGTCGAGAAAGAGGAGCGTGGCACCAAGGGCGCCGCGCTCACGACCTATCTCAGCCTCGCAGGGCGATTCCTGGTCCTGATGCCGAACAACCCGCGCGCCGGCGGCGTATCCCGCCGCGTCGAAGGCGATGAACGGTCCGAGCTGCGTGAAGCCATGGCACAGCTGGAAATCCCTGACGGCATGGGCGTGATCGCCCGCACGGCCGGCATGGGGCGCTCGGCGGAAGAATTGCAGTGGGACCTGAACTACCTGATCGAGCTGTGGACAGCGATCGAACGCGCCTCCAGCGACATCAAGGCGCCCTACCTGATTTATCAGGAATCCAGCATCATCATCCGCGCGCTGCGGGATTACCTGCGCCCGGACATCAACGAAATCCTGATCGACAACCAGAAGCTGTTCGATCAGGCACGCGAGTTCATGCAAGCGGTGATGCCGCAGAACATCAGCAAGCTGAAGCTGTATGACGACCGCATTCCGCTGTTCTCGCGGTACCAGATCGAAAGCCAGATCGAGACCGCGTACAACCGCGAAGTGCGCCTGCCCTCCGGCGGTTCCATCGTCATCGACTACACCGAAGCGCTGACGGCGATCGACATCAACTCGGCGCGTGCGACCGGCGGTGCCAGCATCGAGGAAACGGCGCTCAACACCAACCTCGAAGCCGCCGACGAAATCGCCCGCCAGCTCAAGCTGCGCGACCTGGGCGGTCTCATCGTGATCGACTTCATCGACATGGGGCCGAACAAAAACCAGCGCGAGGTGGAAAACCGCCTGCGTGGCGCCGTCGCCAGCGATCGTGCGCGCATCCAGATCGGCAAGATCTCTCGATTCGGCCTGCTGGAAATGTCGCGCCAGCGGCTGCGCCCATCGCTAATGGATCACACGCAGAGCAAATGTCCGCGCTGCGAAGGCAAGGGCCAGATCCGCTCCATCGACTCCACCGCGCTCTCCGTGCTGCGGCTGGTCGAAGAAGAAGCGATGAAGGAAAAGACAGCTCGGGTCGAAGCGCAGCTTCCAGTCACGGTGGCGGCCTACCTGCTGAATGAGAAGCGGGTCGACGTCGCGGCGATCGAAGGCCGTACCGGCGTTGGGGTGCTGTTGCTGCCGACGCCAGGCATGGATCATCCGCATTTCGAGATCCAGCGAATTCGCGGCGACCAGATGAAAGATGTCGCCGAATTCAGTCACGAACTGATTCAGCCGCGCAACGAGGATGTTGCCGAAGCGCTGCACAAGAAGCCGGAAGAGAACAAGAAACGCGTACAGCAGCCGGCTGTCAGCCAGCTCGTGCCATCCGTACCGATTCCGCCACCCAAACCCAAGCCGGCCGACGCCCCTGCCGAAGCGCCAGCAGCGGCGGTGCCACAAAAGGGTCTTCTCGTTCGCCTGTGGGAAGCCCTCTTCGGAACTCCGAAGAAGACGGAAGCACCGAAAGAACAACCCGCTCCCAAGCGTGCCGCGCGGGACGATCAGTCGCGCAGCCAGAATCGGTCGGGGACTAGAAACCAACAGAATCGTCGCCGCGGCGCCCGAGGCTCAAACGCAGAGCGCGGCAATCGCGAACGCAAGCCTCGTCCGCCCCGTGATGCATCGGCTGCGAAGCCTGCTGACCGGAATGAGCGCCCGCCCAAGGCGGATGTGCCCGCCGGCAAGCCGAACGAGCCCGCCGCTCGCGTCGAAAGCAAAACTGAGACTGCCGCGCAGACAGCGCAGACATCGCAGTCCGCTCCCCCGCAGGACAAAGATTCCGCATCGGGCGAGAACAAGTCTTCCGGCAACCGGCGTCGTCGCGGTCGCCGTGGTGGCCGACGGAATCGCCGTGGCAGCGGCGCGGCCGGTGCTGGCGACAATGCGCAGCCGGATAACAACGCGGCGGCAGATGGTGGCGATACATCAAACGCCGCTGTCGACAAGCAGACGCCGCCGCCGGCAGACGCCGCGCAAACCAGCGACAAGGACGGCACGCCGACACGCTCCGGCCGTAACCGTCGCCGCGGACCCCGCAAACCGGCCGGCGACAACGCGGAGACCGATCGGAAGGAAGCGCCGGTAGGCGCCGACACTGCCGCGGAATCCAAGCCTGAATCCAAGCCTGAATCGAAGCCTGAATCGAAGCCTGAGCCCAAGCCTGAGCCCAAGCCTGAGCCGAAGCCTGAGCCGAAGCCTGAGCCGAAGCCTGAGCCGAAGCCTGAGCCGAAGCCTGAGCCGAAGCCTGAGCCGAAGCCTGAGC
>NZ_CAXRDQ010000041.1:0-84392 GCF_964229365.1 Abyssibacter sp.
CGAACTCGATGCCATGCTAGCCGATCAAGGTGTGCTCACGACCGTTGTCGAGGTGCTCTACCAGGTCTTGTCGGCGGTGCTCACGCCGGTAACGGGCGGCCTGTCGGCGCTGGTCTGCGGCTTGCTACCGATCTGCGATTGAACCGAGGGCCGGTGAGTTTCTGACTCGCTCACCGGCTGCTTTCCCGAAGCCGGCGGCGACGTGGTCCCGCCGGCTTCGTTATGCTCGTGGCCCGATCGCATTCAGGAGTGAGGCCTTGTCGCAGTCGACGCTGACCCCGCGTCCCGTGTCCGCGTCGGCGATTCGCGGGCACGTCTACAAGGTGTTTCCGAACGACATGAACGCTCACCGGACGGTCTTCGGTGGGCTGGTCATGTCGACCATCGACCGGCTTGCGTTGGTGGTGGCCGAGCGACATAGCGGGCGGGTTTGCGTGACCGTGTCGGTAGATGCGATGCATTTCCTGGCGCCCGCCGCGGACGGCGACACGCTGATCTACGCCGCTTCCGTGAACCGGGCCTGGCGCACATCCATGGAGATCGGCGCCCGGGTCGTGGCCGAAAACAGTTACACCGGCGAATCCCGCCACATCGTATCGGCCTATCTGACATTTGTGGCACTGGACGAACACAACCGCGCCATTGATGTGCCGCCGGTGCTGCCGGAGACCGATATCGAATTGCAGCGCTATGACGAAGCCGAGGTTCGGCGCGCGTTGCGTCTGGAACACGCCGAACGACTCACCGCCATGCGGGAGACCCGCCGATGATCCACCCGCTACGCATCGGAGTGGCCGGTGCCGGCAGTATCGGTGCCTATCTGGGCGCGCGGTTGGCGGCCGATGGTCACGGCGTGATTTTGCTGGGCCGCCAGAGATTGGCTGACGCCGTTGCTGAACAGGGCGTTCGGGTGACCGATCTCAACGGCTTGGATGAACAGGTACAGCCGGACAGCATCCGGGTGGTGACCGAGCCAGCCGGGCTGGACGGTTGCGACATTATCTTCGTGACGACCAAAAGCCATGACACGCAGGCCATGGCCGAGAGCATTGCGCCGCATGTGACGGACGGCGCCACCGTCGTCAGTTTTCAGAACGGTGTGCGCAACCCGGACACGCTGCGCAAAGCCTTGCCGCAGGCCCAGGTGCTGGCCGGCATGGTGCCCTATAACGTGGTCTGGGCCGGTCCTGCGCATTTCCATCAGGGAACGAGCGGGTCGCTGGTGCTGGAGCAACGCGAGGACGCCGAGCATCTCGCCCAGACCATCGCCGATGCCTGCAACGCGGCAGGGCTGCCCGCCGGCCTGAATCCACGGATCCAGGCGGTGCAGTGGGGCAAGCTGGTCATCAATCTCAACAATGCGACCAACGCCCTGTCCGGTATCCCGCTGCAGCAACAACTGGCTGACCGCGACTACCGGCGGGTGACCGCGGCGGCTCAGCGTGAGGCGCTCGCGATGATTCGCGGTGCCGGTCTGGCCGTGCGTAGCTCTGGCAAGTTGCTGCCCACACTGATGCCCACGGTGCTGGACTGCCCCGACTGGCTGTTTCGGCTGGTCGCCGGCGGCATGGTCAAGATCGACCCGCAAGCCCGATCTTCGATGTGGGAGGACCTGAACCGCGGGCGCAAGACCGAAATCGACTATCTCAACGGCGAGATTCTGCGGCTAGCCGAACAAATCGGCCGGCCGGCGCCGGTGAATACCGCCATTTGCCGCCTGATCCAGCAGGCCGAAGCCGATCGAGCGCCCCCGAATCTGACGGCGACGGCCCTGCTGCAAAAAACCGGACTCTCTTGAATCGACTTTCACATGACACGTGTTGGTCAAACGAACTTGATAGGTTGGATGCATGCGTAGACGGACCAAGATCGTAGCCACGCTCGGGCCGGCCACGGACGCACCCGGCCGGATCGAACAGCTTGTGCTGGCCGGCATGAACGTGGCGCGCGTCAATTTTTCGCATGCGACGCATGACGAACACCGGCGCCGCATTGCCGCCGTTCGCGCCGTGGCGGAGTCCACGGGTCGTGAAGTCGCGATCATGGTCGATCTTCAAGGCCCCAAGATCCGGATTGAGGGCTTCGCCGACGGTCCCGTGCATCTTGAAGATGGCGCCGAGTTCACGCTGGATACCGCCCTGGGTGCCCACGATGGCACCGCCGAGCGGGTGGGCATCAGCTATCCCGCCCTGACCCGGGATGTCGGGCCTGGGGACGTGCTGCTGCTCAACGATGGCGTGATTCGACTGGAGGTCGAGACCATCGGCGGCACTGCGGTGCAGTGTCGGGTGGTGTCAGGCGGCCCGCTCTCCGACCGCAAGGGGATCAACCGGCTAGGCGGTGGGCTATCCGCCGAAACGCTGACCGACAAGGACCGCGAGGACGTGAAGCTCGCCGCAGAGATCGGCGCGGATTTCGTCGCGGTGTCGTTCCCGCGTTCCGCCCAGGACATGGATGCGGCGCGGGCATTGTGCGAGACCCATGGTCTCGATGCCCATCTGATCGCCAAGATCGAGCGCGCCGAGGCCCTGGATGAGCTGGAAGCGATCACCGAGGCTTCGGATGGCGTCATGGTCGCGCGTGGCGATCTTGGGGTGGAGATCGGCGATGCCGAACTGCCGGCCGTGCAGAAACGGCTCATCGCCCTGGCGCGTGATCTCAACCGTGTGGTGATCACCGCTACGCAGATGATGGAATCGATGATCACCCAGCCGATACCGACCCGCGCCGAGGTGCTGGATGTGGCCAATGCGGTCATGGACGGGACCGATGCGGTGATGCTGTCGGCCGAGACGGCGGCGGGCAAGTATCCGGTCAAGGCAGTGGAGGCGATGGTGCGGGTCTGTCTCGGCGCCGAAAAGCACCTGGTGGCGCGACGACGCAAGTCCAAGACCAAGGATCATTTCGCCCGTACCGACGAGGCGATCGCAATGGCAACCATGTACACCGCCCGTCACATGCATGCGCAGGCGATCATCTCGCTCACCGAATCCGGCGCTACCGCACGGATGATGTCGCGCCAGGACATCGGCATTCCCATCTTCGCGATGACGCGTTTTGACAGCACGCGGCAACGCATGTGCCTGTGCCGCGGCGTCTATCCCGTGCAGTTCGATGCGACGAATCTCGATTCCTCGCTCAAGCCGATCCGCGAGGCGATCAACTGTCTGGTGGAGCGCGAGCTGATTGCCAAAGGCGACCGCGTGCTGATTACCAAGGGTGATTTCACCGGGCCAGGCGGGACCAATGCACTCAAGATCGTGACGGTCGGCGAGTACTGACTCCTGTCAGTGCTGCTCCAGGAAGTCGGTGACCAGCGCCGCGATGCGTGTCGGATCTTCCAGGCCGGCGAGATGGGCGATGCCGTCGAGCACTTCGAAGCGGGCGCCGGGAATCGCCTGCGCCATCTGCCGGGTTTCCGCGACCGGGAAGGTCGCGTCTTCAGCGCCCGCGATCACCAATACCGGAATCGGAATGGTCGATAGCAGCTCCAGTTGATCAGGCCGGTCCGGCACCACACTGCGAATCGCCCAGTGCGCCGAACGGCCGTTGGTCTTGCGCAGCGTGTCTCGAATCCGCGCGATCACCGCGGGTCGTTGCTGGCGGCTGGTCGGGCCGGTGAACGCTGCGATCGCGATGGGTTCCATCTGCCGCGGGATGCCTCCGGCGAGTCGTACCACTGTCGAAAGCAGGCGATATTCCAGTTTTTGCTTGAGAGCGACGGCGGACCCCGTGCAGTTCATGAGCACCGCGGCGTCAATCCGCTTCGGATGCCGCGCGGCCAAGGTGCCGCCGATCATGCCGCCCCAGGAGTTGCCGACGAAAACCGCTGATGACACGTCCAGATGATCCAGGATCGCGACCACGCATTGCGCGCATTCATCGAAGCTGAACCCTCGGGTGAGTGCGGTGCTGCGACCAGCGCCGGGTGGGTCGATCAGCACGACCCGGTAGTGCTCGGCGTGGATGGCGGCTTGATCTAGCCACATATCGCCGGTCATCAGCAGGCTCGGCCAGAACAGCATGACCGGACCGTCGGTGTCGCCGACCTGGATGTGTAGCCGGCCAAGGGGCGTCTCGACTGATCGGGGGCTCAGGTTCATGTATCGCTCCTCTACTCGCCCGATGTCAGGTGGTCGAAACCTCCGGTCTCCAGAAAGTGATTGACCTGCCGGATCACGACATCGCTGCGCATGATGAAGGTGTGGGTGGTGGGCACGACGAGAAAGTCCGTCATGCCGTCCAAGCGTGCGCTTTGCACCGACACCTTGCCGTCGTCGGGACCAGGAATCCAGCTCGAGAACAGCGGATTGAGGCTGCGATTTCCGGTGATGACGCCAGCCTCGAAGCCAGGAGCCTCCAGTCGGGCCAGCAGGCTGCTGTCGTCTGTGCCCAGGGTCAGACCGGCCGGCCCGTTCCACCAGCGAAACAGTGACCACCCGCCCATGTGGTCCACCAGCTCGCTACCGTGGTTGGGCGGACTGAGCATCACCACGCGGCCGATGGCGGGGGCGTCGTCATGCTCGGCCAACACACGGACCAGGATGCCGCCCAGGGAATGCGTGACGAAGTCCGCGACGCTGTCCTCGCCCTGCAGGCAATCGGCGATGGCGGGCAACAGGTATTGGTCCACCAGCACCGCGACCGGGGCCTCGGTGGATGGGTAGTCGAGGTTGCAGACGCGCCGCCCCTTGGTCTGCAATGCCTCGGCCAAGGGGTTCATGGAGCGCGCCGTGCGGGCGAGCCCATGGAGCAAGATAACGGGGCGATTGACCTCGGCGTTCGCGGCCTCTGCCGCGTCGGCTTGAGGTGGACTCAAGACTGCTGCGGCAAGTGCTAACGCGGCAGCCGCGACATGTTGCCTACAAATGCAGCCCGCATTCGGTTTTCGGCTTGCCGATCCAGCGTCCCGCGCGGCCGTCGCCCTTGACCGTGCAGTGAGTGCAGCCGATCGATTGGTAGCCTTCGGCGACCAGCGGATGGAACGGCAGACCATGGTCGCGAATATACGCTTCACGCTGTTCCTTGGTGACATCGATCATCGGATTGAACTTGATGATGCCGCGACGCTCTTCAAAGATCTGCATATCGGAGCGGTGATCGGTCTGCCAGCGCATCAGGCTGGAAATCCACAGGTGGTAATTCGGCTTCACGTTCTCCAGCGGCTCGACCTTGTTGATGGAGCAGCAGAAATCGGGATCATGGCTCCAGGTCTTGTCCTTGCGGGTGAAGTCGTGCTTCCAGTCTTCGGCCCGCAACGCCCGCACTTTCAGGCCGTATTCGCCGCTGAGAAAGTCGCGATACGAAATCGTTTCCTGGAAGTGATACCCGGTGTCGATGAAGGCGATCTCCTGCTCCGGGCGGATGCTGGAAATAATGTGCAGGAAGTAGGCCGACGTCGCCGCAAACGATGATGTCACCAGCACCTTGTCCGGGGCGAAATCCTCATAGACCTTGCGAATCCGGTCACCGAATTCCAGTGGCTCGTAGGCGGCATTGAGCGCTGCGATGTCGCCAGGGCTCAGACCGGCCGAGTTGCCGGTGTCGTCCGCCTCCGCGGTATCGGTGTACTGACTTGCAAACGCCGTTTGCATGATGCAATCCCATTCCAACAGGCCACGGAGTGTAGGGGCGGCCCGCAACCGTCACCAGCACAACGCATCGATTGGAATAAGTTAAGAAGACCGGATGGCACGGGCACCATCCGGTCACGGGCGGCCGCGTTACTCGAACACGCGCAGCGACGTCAGGTTCGGGTCGGCCGTGATCTGCGCCTCGGTGAACCGCCAGGCAATCCACTCCTTGCGGGAGTAAGCCTCGGTCATGTTCTGAAAGTATGGGGACGCCGGATCGGTGGACTGCGAGTAGGTCACGAAGCCTTCGGCTATGGGATCGCCGTTGTCGTCCCAGGTCACGGCCTGGATGTAGCTGTTGCCGTAGGTGACCGGGTAGCCGCCATCGACGAGGTTGCCGCGCGCGGCGATGGTGAAGGCGCCCTCGAAGCCATTGCCGCCGAATATCGGGATCGGGTTGTCCGGATCGTGCACGCCCGAGGTCTGCAGTGATCCCAGCGTGGCATCCAGCGCCACTCCGGCCTCGTTCAGGGCTTCGACTGCGTCGGCAAACGCCAGTAAGACTTGCGGATTCAGCGGATTCAGCGAGTTCGGCGTATTCACCGGATCGGCCGTATCGAAGGGGCTGAGCCACAGTGGCAGCGTCGCGTCATCCGCCCGCTTCCAGAACTCGCGCCAGATGTGCCCGCCGACGGAGTCCAGATTCAGTGATCCGTCCCAGGCTTCCAGAATGCTGCAGGCCTCCGACACGTCCACGGTCGCGAGCGACGAGGACAGTAGCGTGCCGAGCGGACAGAGGCTGCTCAGCACCGTTTCGCGGGCCAGACGTTCGGTCAGTACCGCGCTGGACAGCACCACGTCCTGTAGCTGCTGCAGGTCGGCGAAGCCGGTGCCTGGGAGGCCGTCGCTGCCGTCGAGCCGGTCCTGGATCTGCGCTATACAAAGCCGGGTTCGTAGGCTGCGTTCGGTCTCCTCGTCGCCAATGATGGCGGCAAAGCCGGTGATCGGTTCGTCCGGGTGGGTGAGCCAGTAGCTGTCGTTGCAGTTGTGCACCCAGTCATCCCGAATCAGAAACGGCAGGTTGCCGGCGCCGAAAATCCCGGGCGCGGGGGCGTCTGCGTCCGTCCCCCAGTCGCAATCGGAGCTGGAGCCACGGAGCACCGGCAGGCCGGGCATGAGCGCGCCAACCACCGGCCCGAGGATGCTCTGACAGGTCGTCACCAGGCTGTCCGGCACATTGGGCACGACGGTGATGTCGGCGTAATACGCCGGCTCGTTCGGTCCTGTTGCCGCGGTGTTGACCCAGGGCACGCCCAGTATCTCGCGCTGCTTCGCCATGAAGTCGTCCAGCGACTCGGCGCGGTTCCAGGCGAAGAACTGGTTGATCAACCGCGTGTTATCGGCGTTGGCGTCGCGCAGCGTGTAGGCCCGAACCACATCCCAGCCGAGCACGGGAATGCCCGAGACGCTGAGGCTCATCATCGGCCCGTAATGGCTGCGGTAAAGGGTGCGCGATTCCTCGGTGATGCTGCCGTCGTCTTCCAGCACGTCGATGCTGTAGGTCTCGGCCTCCATTTCGCGGACCTCGCCATCGAACAGGTAGCTGGTCGGGTTGCCCGGCACCAGCGTCAGCTCGTACAGGCCAAAGCGGTAGGCGGTGGAGACCGTGTGGCTCCACGCCACATTGCGGTTGAAGCCGATCAACGCGGCGGGCACGCCATAGAGCGACGCACCCATGATGTCCAGCTCGCCCGGAATGGTCATGTGGGCCTCATAAAGCCGCTCCGTGCCCTCCCAGGGAAAATGCGGATTGCCGAACAGCATGGACTGACCGGACTGCGTGGCCTCGCCGGACAGCGCATACATGTTGCTGCCGATCGGCAGTCCGTCGGACAGCGGAAACTGGTCACGGTCCACGGCCACGGCGGGACCGGTCGCACCGGGTAGCGGCGGTTGGGCGGCGCCGATCTCGGTCACCAATGCGGAGCTGCTGGCGATGACAGCCAGCCGAAAATAGCGGCGGTAGACATCATCGGCATTGATTTCGGTTAACCAGTCGGTATCACGACAGGCCAGATGCCGGCCCGGATGATCACCATTCTTCAACTCGCGGACGTAGCGCGAGTAACCGGCGGCAAAACCTGCCGTGGCGGCTGCTGCCTCCGGTGAGGCGTCAGCACGCAGCGCGGCGATCCGGTCGGAGGTGGTTACATGACGCCAGAAGAAGTCGGAATCGACGTTGTTCGACGTGTTGCCGTTTGATGGAATGCTGTAGGTGCCGCTGCGGCCAAAGTACCGTGCGCGCTGACCCAGGGTCGTGATCAGGTCTTCCGCGAGAACGCAGACATTGTCCTCGGCATGCGCGTAGCCATAGCCGTAGCCGATATCACCATAGTCCTCGCCGCGGATATGGGGCACGCCCACGGAGTCACGGCGTATGGTTGCATCGTAGGTTGGGGTGGTGCCGGTCGGTGGCGTATTGCCGGCATCGGCGCCGAAGCGTTGGCCGTCGCCACAGCCGGCCACGAGCAATACGCTGCAAACAGCCAAGCCGGCTGCGAGTGGGAAATACCGCATGTGTCTCCTCCTGCCCGCGGCGGTGAGCCGCCGCACGATCTATTGTTTTAATCGGCTCTGAATGAACCGTCGCGGCTATCGTACTCGATCAACTCCATGTCGAGGCAGCAGGTCGGCCGATGCGGCGAATCGCGGGCAAAAAAATAGCGGACTGAGCACTGCTGCAGTCCGCCAATTAGCGGTTGGTACCACCCCTTCGGCTCCCCAGCCGTCTGGATGGCGACCACTGTGCACAGCGGCATGTCAACGCCGCGTCAAATGACGGTTAGCAAATTGCAAACGGCGCTCCAACGGCGCGAACGGGCCGATGAACGTATCCGGTCTTTGCGAAATGCATGGCGATAGCTGACGAATTCAACCGGAATCGACTAGGGTAAGCGCCCATTTCCATCGACCCAGGCGCAGGACTTCGATATGGCTCAGGAACCCGAACTGCCAGAATTCAAGCTAGATGAATCCGACCTTTATCGCGAAGATGTCGTCACTGATCGCAAGACCGGCGGCATTCGGCGCATGACTCCGGTGACGGCCAGCGGTGAAGACGATCCGACACGGCCGGTTCTGTTCGAGGGCCAGGCCAGTCTCCTGACACCGGGCGGAGCGCTGCCGCTGAACTTCGAGCTGCCCGGCCCCGGTTTTGAAGATGCGCTCAAGCAGTTCCCTGACGCTGCGCGCGCGGCGCTGGAGCAGACCATCGAAGAGATCAATCAGATGCGACGCGAGCAGCAATCCTCCATCGTCGTGCCAGGCCAGCAAGCGCCGTCAGGCGGGCTCATCGACCCCACCGGGGGCCGCGGCGGCTCGTTCCGTTAACTCGCCAGCGCAGCCCAAAATAAAAAGCGCGCCGGGGCAGATAGCCCGGGCGCGCCATGACGATCGCAGCGCAATCTAGTAGGTGCTGCCACCAAACTGCAGATCCAGACCGATGGCGGCCAGATCAACGTCGGTGTCGTCCAGAGCGTAGCGTTCGTAACCGAGGTTCAACGCCACAACCGAACCCAGGGGCAGGTTCAGGCCCAGGCCGTAGAACACGTCTTCGCCGTCGGTTTCGCGGGTCGCGCTACCCAGCGCGCCGCCATCGGCTGTTGCCTTGGCATCCCAGAACAATTCACCGAGCTTGCCGTAGACCGAAGCGCGCTCGCCCAACGGGATGTGCAGCACACCGGCCAGGGTCAGGCCGTCGGCGGTGTAGTCCAGCGCGCCATCTTCGTAGTCGCCAAAGTCCACATACCCACCTTCAACACCGATAACCGGGGTGAAGCGACCGCCGACACGGATGCGGTAGCTGGTGCGGTTGTCTTCCACATTGTCTTCTTCCTCGGGGAAATCTTCCGATTCAACGCGGAAGTAGCCAATGTCGGCACCCACGTAGCCGTAAGGGTCAAAGTCGGTTTGAGCCAAGGCGGCGGGCGCACAGAGTGTGGCGGCCAATCCAGTGGCACAGGCGGTCTTGAACATCATGTTCATGGATCACTCCTTCAGGGGGGAATTCGTAGGGTGGGCGACCCGACGTGTATTGCACGTCGAGCCGCCCAAAAATGCCCGGCTCTCGGGGCAGGGAGCCGGGCTGACAGCAGGCTGCGGGGAAGCGGGGGGCGAACAGCCTGCCGTGCTCAGGTCGTCGCGCTTAGGACGTTTCGACCGTGAGTTTGTTGACCACGTCGATCACGCCGTCGGTGTTCATCGCGATTTGGGTGGCGAGGTCAGACTCGGTCGCGGTATCGACCTGACCGCTCAGTGTCACGACGGCCGAATGGGTATCCACATCAATGGACAGACCGCTGGTTGCGTCATTGGCGAGCAGACGGGTTTTCACGGCCGCAGTCGTGCTGGCATCGTCGACCCGGTCGCCCAGGCCGCGTTCGCTCTCGTCGACAACATCGGCCTGGATCTTGATCTCGCTATCCACATCGGTGATCGCGTCGATGCCGGAGGCGATTTCCACCGCCAACGCCCGCTGGGCTTCGGTCTCGACCGCGCCGCCGATGGTCGCCTTCTGGTTCTTGACGTCCACACTCAGATCAAACGGGTTGAGATTGCGGTTCACCGTGTAAGCAGTGACCAGACGGCCTTCGAGAAAGGCGTCGTAGGCGGCGCCGGAGAAGCTGCGGTCTTCATCGCTGCTTCCACCCGCCGTTTCGGCGGCTGCCGTCTTGATCATCGGGTTGTGTTGGTCGGCCACGCCGGGGGCGGCTAGCAGCGCAAACGGGGCCAAGCTCAAGCCAGCGACGGCGAGGCCGCGGCGAATTCGGCGAGTCGTGTTCGGCTGTTGAATCTGATTCTGCTGTGTCATCTGCATCGTCCTTAGATGGTGGATGAGAAACCGGGAGCTCGTCCCGGCAGTGGCTCATAGCGCAATGCCGATGCCAGATGACTTAAGCAGTTGATACGAAAGAATTATTTTGTTCGTGCTTCCGGTGGGAGCCGTACAATCGGCGATCGGGCAGGGTTTTGTGTTGCTCGCGGGCAACGCTCCCGCCAGTCATATCCGTAAGTGATTGATATTTATGGGGCGGGAGTGTCGCATGGCAGCGACATTCCCGCCGCGTGGGAACCAGTTCCGGGATTTCAGGCCTTGTCGAACACGACAGCCGTTTGACGGCTGACTACGGCGAGCTGACCGTCAGGTCGCCATAGTTTTGCGTCCGCCTGCACGAAGCCATTGGCGGCGCCTTGTGTGTTCACCTCGTAGAACCACCAGTCATTGCCATCGGTGGAAACGCCAGGGTCAATGAGATCGAAGGACCAGGTCAGCGAACTACCTGGCGCTGGCCGCTTCAGCAAGGGCAGGACGCTGGGAGGCCATACATCGAGCAGGCCGATCAAGGTGCTTTCGTCGTCGCCCGCAGGCTCCTTGTGGCGGCACCAGCCGCTGAAATCCGGTTTGTCGGCGCCGGAAAACGGCGGTAGGCCGTGCGTCCAGCGCAGGTCGAAGTGTTCCAGAAACGCCGGCGTCACACCGGGCACGTTGGGCAGTGCTCGGACTGTATCGGGTGCTGGCGCGTCGGGTCGCGGCGCGCCGGGCACGACGATGCTGGACTGGCGCGACGCGCCGAAGCTGGCATTGGCCGTTGCCAGAATCTGGTCGTGCTGCATCAGCCGGGCTTCGACCTGGGTGACGGATTTTCCCTGCCGGAGCACGGTTGCCGTGACGGTTGCCGGCTCGGGCGCGACCGGGCCGATGAACGCCACGGTCATGGCTCGCAGTTGGCGATCGGTCGGCACTTGGCCGCGCATGGTCTTGTAAAGCGCCGCACCGATCAGGCCGCCGTAAATCGCGCGGCCCTGGCCCCAGTCAGAGGTGAAATGGAAGGTCCTCTGCCCAGCCGAATCCGTGCCGCGCAACAGCGCGGCGAAACTCGTATTGCTCATGGCCCTGGGTCTACCGTGCGCGTTTCAGGGCGGACTGATCGAAATCACGGTCATCCAGGCCTTCCTGGAACGCGTAGTTCTCGAAGCCCAAGGTGGTGGACTTGCCCGTTTGATGGTTCACCATTTCCATGCGAGCGGGGCGCCAGTACTGGTCCAGGTACTCGCCGTAGTCGTGCATGGTCAGCGTCTTCAGGTGCGAGTTCTTGCGGTCGTAGAATTCGATCTTGCGGACGCGATATTCGGCTTGGTCCAGCCAGACTGTCTGCTTGGTGTAGCCCGAGCTTTCGTCCGTGGGGAAGCGCTCCATGACGAAGACCTTCTCGCCATCGAGTTCCTCTTCGCGCAGGAACTTGTAGGTGTACTTCTCGACCTCCTGCGACGACAAATCCTCATAAGCAAATTCACTGCCCATGAACGGACCGGATTTGTTGCTGGAGGCAATACGCTTCACGCGCTTGAGCGCCGGTAGATAAAGCCACTGGTCGTCATCGCCGGCCTTGTGCGAATAGGTCAGCAACGCCGTGCCACGCACATCGCGCGGCTGATCGAAGATGATCATCGACTTGTCGCCGTCGTCTTCGACCTCCAGCGCGCGGGAACGCATCTCACGCACCGATTCGTCGCCGTTCTTGTTACGCAGCGTCATCGTCAGATCGACCACCGAATCGTTCCATCCGGTGTTGCGGGCGTCCGCCTCTTCGGCGATTTCTAGGCCGCGGGCTTCGGGGTCTTGCGCCAGCGCGCTTAGAGGCAGCGTGGTCGCTGCCACCAGCGCCATCGTGCTGAGCCAAGCGGGTTTAGTGTGAGTACGCATGGGTATCCTCCATGGGGGTTTCAGAAGTGGTTTCGCGATCCCGGTCGACGAGCAGCAACAAGGCCGGGAGCAGGAAGAAATCGGCAATCAGTGCGCAGATGATCGCAATCGACGTCAATTGCGCCATACCACTGTTGGGCAGGAAAGCACTTTGCGCCAGAACGGCGAAGCCTGCCACGAGAATCAGACTCGTTGTCGTCAGCGCGGTACCGACCGTTCTGAAGCTGTAGACCACAGCCTGTTCTGGCGTCTGACCCAACTCCCGCCGGGCGCGCAGATACTTCGACAAGAAGTGAATGGTGTCGTCAACGACGATTCCGACCGTCATGCCCAGCACGATCGCCATCGTGAAGTTGATCTTGCCGTCGATCAGGCCCCAGACGCCAAACGCCAGGCCCAGGGGCACGAGGTTCGGAATCAGCGACAACAGGCCCATCTTCCAGCTTGCCAGCGCCAGAATCAGCAGGAAGCTGATGCCGATCAGGGCGACCGGCATACCGATGAACATGCTCTTGATGTTGCGGTCGGCAATGTACGCAAACATGACCGCCGGCGAGACACCGATGGTCTCCAATCCTGGTGCGTTGGTGGCCAGCCAGGCATGGGCATCATCGACGAGCTGCCGGGTCTCCACGGCATCGAGGTGCTCAAACGCCACGAAAAAGCGCGTTGATGACTTGTCGATATTGATCTGGTTGCCAAGATCCAGGCCAAAGGGTAGCGAGAACTCGTATAGCAGCAGGTACTGCGCAGCCAGTTCCGGATCGTCGGGGATGCGGTAGTAGGCCGAATCGTCCCCATGCATGTTCTTGTTCAGGCGCTTGATGATGTCCGACACGCTGGCCACATGCTTGACCCGCGGGTCGTCCTGCCACCACTGCTTGAAGGCGTCGAGCTGCTGCAGATACTCGGGGCTGGTCACCCCGCCGGCGCCGGTCGGCGCTTCCAGGTCGAACTCCATGGTGTAGAGGCCGGTGATGTTCTCAGCGACCCAGTCCGTGTCGGTGCGGAACTTCACACTGGTGTCGAAGTAGTGAACGAAGGTTTCGTTGGCCTGATTGAGCGGAACCAGCGCGCACAGCACGCCCGCCGTAACGAGACTGACGACCAGCACGGGGCGCTTGCGACGCACGACGAATTTGCCGAGTCGTTCCATCCGCTGGGACAGCCCGCCGGACTGACGCGGTACTCGCACCGGCAGCAGCACCATCAAGGCGGGTAGCAAGCTGACTGACAGCAACCAGGCGACAATCACCCCCATGGCGACGATGTTGCCCAGATCGCGCAGCGGAGGACTATCGGCGAAGTTGATGGACAGGAACCCGAGCGCTGTTGTGACCGAGGTCAGGAAGATCGGCATGAAGTTCACGCGTAACGCGTCAATCAGCGCGCTGCGCTTGTCCTGACCTTCGCGCATGTTGGCGAACATCGAAACCAACACGTGTATGGAATCCGCCACCGCGAGGGTCGAGACGATGAGTGGCGCCGAGATCGATGGCGGTGTGAAATGGATGCCGGCATAGGCGGTTAGCCCCACCGACGCCATCATTGATGTGAAGATCACACCGAGCGTGGCGACCGTGCCGGCGATCGATCTCACCAGCACCCAGGTGATGACGATGATCACCAAGTACATCAGCGGGATCAGCGAGGCGACATCTTGCTGGCTTGCCTCCGAGAACGACACCGACATGAAGTTGCTGCCGGTCAGGTAGATGTTGTGGTCGGGGTACTTGGCGAGCATCTCGTCGCGCAGGGCCCGGACCTCGGCGGCGACCTCTTCGACTTCGGAATCATCCAGCGCGGGCAGCTGATGTACGACGTTCACCGCGACGGTGTGACCACTCTCAGACGTGAGTCGACCGATGAGCAGCGGCTCGGTTGTGGCGATCTCGCGGACCTGGACGATCTCCGCATCGCTGAGCGACGTCGCGTTTTCGATCAGTGGCGCCACCCGCAGATCGTCGCCATCGGCTTCGGTGTGCTGGTAGTTCGTCACCGAGTCGACCCGTAGGGAGTAGATCAACCCCCAGGCTCGGTCGGTGAGCTCTTCGGCCAGCGCCAGCGTGTCGCGATTGAACGCGGTATCCGACGCGGTCGGTTCAATCACGATCAGCGAGTTGTCATTCTTGGTGTAGCGGTCCTGCACCTCGTCGAACGCAACCAGCTGCGGATTGCCTGGGCCGAAGTACACCCGGTAGTCCTTGCTCATTGCCAGCTTGGGGCCGGCGGTGCCGGCCACGGTGGCGACCAAGGGATAGCTCAACGCCATCACCGTCAACACCGATAGAAAAAGGGTCCACCACGGGTGACTGACCACCCAGCGGCCATAGCGCATAACGGCGCCGTCGAGCATGGACTGACTACTCATTGATGAGCCTCCCCAGAATGACTAAATCGGTGAGCTGCGTGCTCCGGATTTGCTTGAACGAACCATGCAGCCGGGCCGATCCGAGATCGACCACCGAATGCGTGGGACGCACGGCGCTGAGTTGCACTTTTATGGGCCTGTTCATGCCCGCAGCGATTCGAGAAACAGCACCAGCCCCCGATGGCTGGCGCGAAAATGTTCATGGCAACGCGATGCCTTGGCGATGGCCCACATGCCTTCGATGGCGCTGATGACGAACACGGCGATGTCTTCCGGATCGACGTCATCGCGCCCCTCGCCGATCGTCTGCGACTTGCGCACGCTTTCGATCAGGCCGCGCTTCCACTCGAAGAAGATGTCGAACAACGGTTGCTGAAAGACCGCGTCGCTGCCGGCCAGCTCCTGCACCAGGTTGGCGAAGGGGCAGCCCAGTTCCAGCATGTTCTGATCGACCGTGTCGGCATGGGCGTTGACGTGGTCGATCGCCGCCTGCAGTGGCCGTTCCGATTCCAGCATCGGCCGCCAACGTGTCTCGATCCAGGGCCGAACGACTTCGTTGATGACCGCTAGACCCAGCGCCTGCTTATTGCGGAAGTGGTGATAAAGCGCGCCTTTCGTGACCTCGGTGGCGCGCAGAATCTGATCCAGGCTGGAGGCGTGGTAGCCGTAGCGGTGCATCTCGGCAAAGGCGGCTTCCAGCAGTCGCTGGCGGGTCGCGTCCGGTTGACGGCGGACGGTCATGCTGGCCCCTTCGGCAACGGCATTGGCTCAGCCCGGAACGATCGCCGATACTGACTGGCGTCGGCGGTACGGCGCATGCGCCGCGGCCGTCGATGCCCGGATCGGATTACGGTGTGACCGAAATGTATAGCCTTCAACGGCATGACACGCCCCTCGGCGAACTGCGTTACATACCGACCAGTATGTACGTTGGCGTGATCGCGTCAAGCGGCCGCGTCGCCGTGGCAGTCGCGAGCCGATGAGCGGCAGCCTGGCCGATTTCGGAACCATGGAGTGGATGCTCATCGCCGTGGCCTTCGTTTCGGCGACCTTGTCAGGCATCTCAGGGGCCGGAGGCGGCACCATCTTGATCGGTGCGATTTATGCGGCGGGCATGCCGCCGATCGTGGCCGTGCCGCTACATGCTTCGGTGCAAATGGTCTCTAACGCCAGCCGCGTTGTCGCCTATCTGCCGCATGTGCGCTGGTCCGCCGCTCTGGTCTTCGGTCTCGGCGCCCTGCCCGCGCCATTTGTTGTGGCGCCGCTGGTGTCGATGGTCAATCCGGACTACGTGCGCCTGCTCATGGCAGGGTTCATCTTGTGGACGTTGCTGCCGCGCGCGTCCAGGGCCGTGACGTTGTCGGACCGCGCGGCGATGGGCACGGCCGGCGTGCTCAACGGTGGCGTCGGCGCCGTGGTGGGGGCCACCGGTTTGCTGATCGGCCCGTTCTTTCTGCGGCCGACCTGGCGCAAGGAAACCACCATCGGCACCCTCGCCCTGTGCCAGTCGCTGGGGCATGCGTTCAAGCTCACCGCCTTCGCGACCATTGGCTTTCAAGTGCTGGATCAGGCCTGGCTGATGGCGGGAATGACCGTCGGCGTCATTGCCGGCACGGCGCTGGGCCGCGGCTTGCATCATTTTGTGCAAGAAAAGGCATTCCGTCCCTTGTTCAAGGGGGTTCTCGTCCTGCTGGCCGTCAAACTGCTATGGGATGCGGGCCGCCGCCTGCTCGGTGCCTGATTGACCGCGCTGACGCCGAGGCCTCCGGCTGGGGTGCTTGCCAGAGTGGGAAACACCGCGTTTACTTAGGCGACCGAATCGTTCGGCTGGTTTGATGCGCACGTGACCGGACGATCTCATTCAAGCCGCGCCAACCAAGGTGCTCCCTCCCCGATGAAAAATCCCCCTCCTTTGTTGCAGCGAGATCTCGCCCACGCCCCGGACTACGCGACCTGGCGCGAGATTGCGCTGGAGATGGATCATCGTGACGGCAACGACATCTGGCGCGCCGAGGATGCCTGCGAAGGCTACGACCACTGGCTGATCAAGGAACGGCTGCTGGAAGTTCGCCGCATGCGTCGCGAACAAGATGTGCGGCGGCTGGTGTTCCGACTGCACGAGGGCTTGCACGGCAACCTCGGCAACATGGCCAACCCGCTGCTCTACGGCCATTGCCGTGTGGGCACCAAGCGGCTGATCACCGAGTATGTCGAGGAGGTCGCCAAGGCGCTGCTGTGGATTTGCGACACCGAGTTCGACGACTTCGGGTTCGAGGACAAGATCCTGTTCTTCAAGCGCACCGGCGTCTCATTCGGGCGTTCGGCCCTGATGCTGTCCGGCGGCGCGACCCTGGGCATGTTCCATTTTGGTGTGATCAAGGCCCTGCACGAACAGGGTCTGCTGCCGCGGGTCATTTCCGGCTCCTCGGCCGGGTCGATCGTCGCCGGCGGGGTGTCGACTCGCACCGATGATGAAATTGCGGCGTCCTATAGCCTGGACACGCTCAACCTCGATGCCTGGCAGAAACTCGATTTTCGGACCGCCGTGCAAGGCCGGGCGATCATGAATCCGGATGTGCTCGCGCAATGCCTGCTGTCGAATATCGGAGAGTCGACGTTCGAAGAGGCTTTCGAGCGCACTGGCCGGATTCTGGACATTACCGTGTCGCCGGCCGAGCGCCATCAGCATGGTCGCCTGCTGAATTATCTGACATCACCCAACGTACTGATCTACAAGGCGTCACAGGCCAGCTGCTCGGTGCCGGGCCTGTTCCCCCCGGTGACGCTCAAGGCGCGGGAATACGATGGCGATGTCATCGACTACATGCCCAGCAAGCGTTGGGTCGATGGGTCGCTGTCCAGCGATTTGCCAATGCTGCGTCTGGCGCGGCTGCATAACGTCAATCATTACATCGTCAGCCAGACCAATCCCCATGTTGTGCCGTTCCTCGCCAAGGACGACGCCACGGGTCTGCTGCCTTTCGCCCGTGACTGGTTGATGGGCAGCGGCAAGCAGACCATTGATCTTGCGCGGCTGCACTTTCGCAACCGTGGTGTCGGGCGGGTCGTCCGGCAGATTCACGCGCTGACCAATCAGCGCTATACCGGTGATGTCACGATCCTGCCTCGGTACACGCCCAAGAAAATGATTCGTGCGCTGGCCAACCCGACCGTGGATGAGATGCGGTGCTATGTGGAAGATGGCGAACGGGCGACCTGGCCCACCATCGAGCGCGTGCGTATCCAGACGACGATTAGCCGCACGTTCGAGGAATGCCTGATCCGGCTCAAGGCGCAGCGCTTCGGCCGCCGGCGCGATGATGCGCCCATGCGCGTCGCCCGCAAGTAGCCGACCCCGGGCACCGCTGCTACCCCGGCCGGTTGCGGCGAATGCGCCGCCGGCACCAGTTCTCTGATGCGTCCAGCCAGCAAGCCCAACGCCGCGATGCCTGTGCCACCAGGCCCAGGGCGATGCCGAGCACCAGCAGGCCCGGTCCGGGTGTTACGAGCATCAAGATCCCGACCGGGACGAGCAGCAGCGATAGTGTGAGGTAGAGCGTTCGAATCCAGCGCTGCCGAACCCGCGAGGCACGCCACTCGTGGTAGGTGAGAAACCGGCGCCCCGGTTCGGCCGTCCCCAGGACGGCGAAATGCTCGCGCAGGCCGCCGCGTCGCTTTCGTTCGGTTTCGCTCACGTTGGTCGTTTGTCGCTGTGCGGGACGAGCCGGTCCTGGCCGGAGGGCTGAATCGGCTTGATATGACCGGGTATCAACTGTGCCCAGGCCGGGAACCGGCGCAGGATGTGAAAGACCAGCACGCGCACGATTTGTCGCCAGCCCCGCTGGCGCGGCACCTGTTCGCGGCGCACCCGTCGGCAGGCCGTGTCCATCAACGCGACGAGGCGGTCGCGCAGCAATGTCGTGAACGCCTGGTCGCGGATGAACAGGTTGGCCTCCAGGTTCAGCGCGAGGCTGAACGGGTCCAGATTGCTGGAGCCCACGGTGGCCCAGTCGTCGTCGATGATCGCGACCTTGGCGTGCAGCGGTCGGTCCATGTATTCGTGAATCTCGATATTCGCGTTCAGAAGGTAGTCATGCAGCGTCGCGGCCGCGTGGCGCACATAGAACTTGTCCGGCTCGCCCTGCAGAATCAGACACACCCTGACCCCGCGCTCGGCGGCCAGCCGGAGAGCGCGCAAGAAACGGTAGCCCGGAAAGAAGTAGGCGTTGGCGATGATGATCTCGCGCTTGGCCTCGGAGATGCCCTGGTAGTACCACTGCTCGATGGACTGATCGTGGTCGGCGTTGTCGCGCCAGACCAGCGCGGCCTGGGCATCTCGGGCGGGTTTGAGCGGATTCGGGCGATACCAGCGCAGGCGCCGTAGCCAGGGCCGGCGTTCCGGCGTATTGATCGCCCCGACCTGTTTGCGGCAGAAGCCGTGCATCTCGTCGACCACCGGTCCGGTCACGCGGACCGCGTAATCCTGCTTGGACTTCGGCCCGTGCTCGCGGACGTGCTCCATCGAGAAATTGATCCCGCCGATATAGCCGACCGCACAGTCGATCAGCGTGAACTTGCGATGCAGCCGCCGAAATAGATTGGTCTGAAAGCCGAGTACGCTGCCTCGCGGGTCATAAACATGCAGGTTCACACCGGCATCGGTCAGCGCCTGCACGAAGCTGGCGGGCAGCTTGCCGGACCCGAAGCCGTCAACGGTGATGTCCACATGCACGCCGCGTTTGGCGGCGTCGATCACCGCGCGATGCAGCTGGTAGCCGATATCGTCGTCGTACCAAATGAAGGTTTCGATCAGGACTTGTTCTCGGGCGCGTTCGATGTCCGCCAGCACCCGCGGATAGAACATTTCTCCGTTTTCCAGCAGTTCGATGGTGTTGCCGTCGGTCCAGCGGCCGTTCGTCAAAGTTGTAACTCCAGGCTTAATGGAGCGTGATCGGACAGGTGCGACCAGGGCGCGCCGGTGTGTGCTTCCGGGTGTGACACCTCCAGATTGCGAACGTAGACACGATCCAGGCGCAACAGCGGAAACTGGACGGGGAAGGTCCGCGCGGCCTTGCCGTATGCCTTGATAAACACTTCCTGCAAGCCCACACGTTCTTGCAGCAAGGCATGGGCTTTTTCGCGCCAGTCGTTGAAGTCGCCGGCCACCAGCACCGGGTCCGAGGCTGGGATATCGCGCTCGATCAGATCGCAAAGCAGGTTGAGCTGTTTCATGCGCTGTCCCCCCGTCAGGCCGAGATGCGTGCAAATCACATGCAGTTCGGTGCCGCTGGACGGAATTTCAAGCACGCTGTGCAGCAGGCCGCGGCGCTCGTGATCGTGGGTGGAAACGTCGTGATTCTGGTGGCGAAGAATCGGAAACTTCGACAACAGCGCGTTACCGTGATGCCCCGCGGGGTACACCGCGTTCTGCCCGTAAGCGAAGTTGGACCAGATCGTGTCGGCGAGAAACTCGTACTGCGGCCCGGCCGGCCAGGCTTCGTACCGGGTGGAGTGCTCCTGATGATCGCCCAGCACCTCCTGGAGGCAGACCAGATCGGCGCCACTGCCTCGAATCGCCTCCCGCAATTCGTGAAGGATGAATTTGCGATTGAAGGACGTGAAGCCCTTGTGCATGTTCAGTGTCAGGATTTTCATGCTGTGCTTGTTCTGTCGGCGGGCGCTGCCTGAACAACCCTGTAGGCGCGCCGGGGTGCGGGTTAGCCTGAGGCTCCGTGCTCAAGACGACAACGCAATGAACCTTCGACACCGTACGCGTGATGCCATAGCCCTGTTGCTCGCGGTCGCCGGTCTCGGCGCCTGCAGCGTGATGCCTCCGCAGGACTTTCCGCGCATGGCGTCCGTGAATGTCGACCGCTTCATGGGCGGATGGTTCGTCATCGCCCATATACCGCCCGGTGTCGTGGCCGACTCCTACAACAACATCGAGCGTTACACGCGGGGCGAAGGCAACGCGATCGATACGGTGTTCACCTACCGCGAAGGCGGCTTCGACGGTGAGGCCAAGCGCATGGAGCCCACCGGGTTTGTCCTGGATGAGGGCAATGGCGCCGAGTGGGCGATGCAGTTCATCTGGCCGATCAAGATGGAGTACACGATCTCCTATGTCGATCCGGACTACCAGACCAGCATCGTGGCGCGTTCAAAGCGCGACTGGGTATGGATCATGGCGCGCACGCCCACAATCGATGAGACGCGCTACGCCGACCTGGTCCAGCGAGTCGAGGCGCTTGGATACGATGCCGACGCGTTGCGCCGGGTGCCGCAGCAGCCACTGAACCAGCGTAGCGATGTGGATTTCACCGTGGGTACGCCCGGCTAACCGGCTGCGCGCATCTTGCGGCGTGCCAGGCGCTGGATGCCCCAGAGTCCGGCGATGCACGCCACGCTGACGACGACGAGCAGCGTGATCTGCATCGGATCCGGGTCTTGAACCAGCGCGCGAATCTGATGCCCCACCGCCGTCATCGCGATCAGGCTGGGCAACAGGCCGATGAGTGTGCCCAGGGTGTAGGTGAAAAAGCCGATGCCGGCGGCGCCAAGCACCAGATTGATGATCGGATACGGCGAAATCGGAACCAGGCGCAGCACAGCCAGCCCCACCACGCCGCTTTTTTTGAGCAGCTCGATCGTGCGTTCCAGTCGGCGGATGCCCAGGCGTTCCAGCGGTTTGCGCCCGAACAAACGGCCCAGAGCGTAGCCGGCCACACCCGCCACCATGCTGCCGTACAAGGCATAGGCGAAGCCCCAGCCCGCCCCGAGCGTGAGAATCATGGTCATGTTCAGCACCAGCGTGGGAAACAGCACGGCGTTGCCCACGAGGTAGATCGCCAGCACGCTCAGCGGTGCCCAGGGTGACTTGACCAATTCGCTGAGGGTGTCGGCCAGACGTTCGGGCTCTGCGTAGTCCGACAAGGGCGTGAGGCGCCACAGCGCCGCCAAAGTGCCGACGACCACGATCGCCAGCAGGCCGGCGATGAGCGCCTTGCGGCGGCGTGACAGAGAGGTTGGGCCGGTGTCCTGAGTCATCCGTGACCGTGGTGCGGGAAAGCCCTCTACCGTAGCAGGTTGGCTGGATTCTCCCGGTTCGCAGGCCGACTGCGGGGTCGCATCCGTCTGGGTCATTGGCTAGGCTGGCACTTCGCGAGGGGGCGCAGAACGGGCAAGGAGCCAGCATGGAGATGACCATTCATCCCATCGATATCGCGTTGATCGTCGGCTATTTCGCGGTGGTCATCGGCATCGGTGTGTACGTGAGCCGGCAGACCAAAAGCGGGGACGATTTGTTTCTCGCGGGCCGGGCGCTGGGCTTCGGTGTCATCGGCTTCTCGCTGTTCGCCTCCAACATCTCCGCGCAGACATTGATCGGTCTGGCCGGCGATGCTTACGAAACCGGCATCGCGGTCTCGGCCTACGAGTGGATGGCGGGGCTGGTGCTGGTTTTCGCCGCCATCTTCGTGTTGCCGTTCTATATCCGCACCAAGATCTCCACGGTCCCGGAGTTTCTGGAGCGCCGGTATGACGGTCGCGTTCGGCTCTACCTGTCATGCATCACGATTTTTCTCTCGATCATCGTCGACATGGCGGGCGGGCTCTACGCGGGCTCGCTAGTGCTCGACAAGCTGTTCTTTCCCGGTCAGGGCGGCGAGCACCTGTTCTGGTTCTGTCTGGGCTTGGGGCTGTTCGCCGGCATCTACACGGCCGCCGGCGGGCTCAAGGCCGTGGTGCTCACCGACGTCTTGCAGGCGGTCATCCTGATCATCGGTTCGGCCGCGATGGGGCTGATCATCTTCGACAAGTTCGACTGGTCCTGGGCCAAGGCCACGGCAGAACTGCCGGAGGGCCATTTGTCGATGATCCGTCCGGCCGATGACGACGTACTCCCCTGGCCTGGTCTGCTGCTTGGCGTGCCGCTGATCGGCTTTTACTACTGGACCATGAACCAGTACATCATCCAGCGCGCGCTGGGTGCGAAGAACCTGGAAGCCGCGCGTGCTGGCGCGATGTTGGGCGGGGCGCTGAAACTGTTGCCGCTGTTCATCATGATTCTGCCGGCGGCGTTCGCGATCTCGCTGTTTCCGGACATCGAGAACAAAGACCAGGTGTTCCCGACCATGGTCACCGAACTGCTGCCCGTGGGTGCGGTCGGTCTGGTGCTGGCCGGTCTGATCGCCGCCATCATGTCGTCGGTGGATTCGACATTGAACTCGGCATCCACGCTGGTCACGCTGGATTTCATCAAGCCGAACAAGCCGGATCTGAGCCCCCGCCAGACCGTGTTTGTCGGTCGCGTGTGCACCTTCGTATTCATGGCCATCGCCATTGCCTGGGCACCGCAGATCAAGGATTTTCCCGGTCTGTGGAACTACATCCAGTCCGCCTTCGCCTACATCACCACCCCGCTGGTGGCGATTTTTCTCACCGGCTTGTTCTGGAAGGGCGCGCACCCCAAGGCGGGCTTCTGGGCGCTGGCGTTGGGGCACGTCACATCTGCGGCGCTGTTTGCCCTAGGTCCCATCGGCGGTGTGATCAATGTGCACTTCACGATCATGGCGATTGTGCTGACGGTTTGGACCGCGGTGCTGCTGGTCATCGTCTCGCTGGTACTCGGTCAGAATTTCAAGCTCGCCCAGCACGTGACCTGGCCGCCGGATGAAAAGTCGACGGACATGCGGCCGGGCGGCATGCTGTCGGATTACCGCCTGCAGGCCGGTGTGCTGGTCTTGCTGACGGTGATCATGGTGCTGGTTTTCTGGTAACCACAATATTCGGGAGGAGTGAGACATGAGACTGATCGGAACGCCACAAACCGTTAGCACGGCACGGGTGGACTATTTTCTGGCCGAGAAGGGTCTGAGCATTGAAACCGAGGTCATCGACCTGCGAGCGGGTCAACACAAGACACCCGAATACCGTGCGCGTGTCCCCAACGGCAGCACGCCGGCGCTGGAGCTTGAAGACGGCACGATCATCTGCGAAACGGTCGCGATCTGCCGCTATATCGAAGCCATCGAGCCTGAGCCGTCGCTGTTTGGTGTCACACCGCTACAGCAGGGCATGGTCGAGATGTGGAATCGCATCATGGAATTCGAAGTGATGCTGCCCATGGCGATGTGTTTTCGACACACGCACCCCGGCATGCGACAGGCCGAAGACCAGGTGCCGGAATGGGGGGAGAAGCAGCGAATGGCGGCGACCAAGCGGCTCAAGCGGCTCGACAAGGCATTGGCGACCCAGCACTTCGTTGCCGGTGATGCATTGACCATCGCCGACATCACCGCTTATTGCGCGTTGCGCTTCTTCCAGCTCAGCGGCTTTGCGCCGGCGGAGGATCAGCCGCATCTCCAGCGTTGGTACAACACCATGGCCGACCGGCCTGCGGCCAAAGCCGCCTACGGAGACAAGACGCGATAGCCAACGCGCAAACGGGCGGCCCCATCACGGTTGTCGATGCATTGAATGTGGCGTACTGGTGCGGTCGCCCGCCCTCGCTGCGATTGCCGCTGGCGGTGGCGGGCGGCCTGCTGACGCGGGCGGCGCGAACCTGGCTCGTGTTTGACGCCAGCACGGTCCACCAACTTGCGCCCGATGAGCATGCGATCTACCAAGCACTCTTGGAGCTGCCAACCGTCGCGACGCAGGTGCCCACCGGTGAATCCGCGGACCGGACGCTGCTCGCAACCGCGAAGGCCGCCGGGGGGTGCATTGTGAGCCGCGACCGGTTTCGCGAGCACCGACGGCGCTTTCGCTCCATCGTCGGGCATTCCGACCGTTGCCTGGACGGTTGGGTTGCCAATGACCGGATCATCGTGCCGGGCCTCGACCTGGACGTGGTCTTGCCTGAATCCGCGGCGGTTGCCTGGGCACAGGTGCAGCGCCATGTGGTGACCACGCGGCCGCCCGATGCGGAACCCGCTAGACCCGAAACTGCCGCATGAATCGTTGATCGATCCGGTTTTTCAGCCAAGCGCTGCTGCGACCCAGCCACCACAGACGCCACCAGAGCAGCAGACCGCGACCATCGCCAAGATTCAGAATCGCGAGCCATCGGCGCTGCGGTTGATAGGGTTTCAGGGGCTGGCCCGCCAAACTGGCGAGCAGGTTTTGGTGAATGACTGCGGCGGCCCGAACGCCGAACACGCCGAGTTTCGGCAGACGACGCGGGGCGTAGTCGGCGCAATCGCCCGCCGCGAAGATCCGCGGGTCGTCTACGCTGTGCATCTGCGCGCAGACGCGTAACCCCTCCCGGCTGGCAGGCAGACCCAGCGCCTGCGTCAGCGCCTTGGCCTGCAGTCCCACGGCGGCAACCACGTGGTCGCAAGGCAGCTCGGTGCCATCGTCCAGCTGAACGCCGCCCTTGGTGAGCTGCGTCACGGATGTGGCTAGCCGCAGCGTCACTGAACAGTGGTTCAAGACGCGCTGTAGCTTCGCCGAGGCTTGCGCCGGCGCCTGTGGCAGCACCGCGGAGGACCTTGAAACCAAGGTGACGCAAGGCGCAACCGCGTGCCGCCGTGCCAGTGCTGCAAGGTTTGCGGCCAATTCGCTGCCGGTTGCGCCGCCACCCACGACGACGACATGCGGCATCCGGCCCCGCGCCGCCATTGCAGATTCCAGCTCCCTGCGCAGGGTGTGCAGCGGAGGGATCGGTTTCACCGGCCAGACCCTTGGCCCGCCATCCGGCGCGGACAGCTTGCCCAGATGGACTTCGCTGCCGACATTGAGCGACAGCCAGTCGTAGCGCAGGGCGCGACCGGATGCCAGCGTCACCATGCGCTTGTGGGGGTCGACCGCCGTGACCTCGTCCCGGATGAACGTTCCGCCGTGATGTTCAATGAGGCGCGCGGGATCGACCTGGTCATCTGCCGCGGAGTACTGCCCGCCCAGCAGCCCTGTCGCCATGCCGGAGTACCAGAAACGACCGGGGTCGATCAGCACCAGTCGGGCACCCTGCGCGCGATAGTCTGCCGCGCGTGATGCGATGTGCAGATGCGCGTGTCCGGCTCCGACCAAGATCACGGTCGGGGTCGATGGATCAGTCGGCATTCGGCTCTTCGACCGCCAGACCCTGCCGGACAAGGTCGTCATACCCGGCGTCAGAGGCGATCGCCCCCGCGTAGCCCAATTGTTTTAGTGCGGCGGCGGCCAGGGCCGCGCGGCTGCCGGCCGAACAGTAGGTCACGATGCGGGTGTCGTGGTCTTTGGTAACGTCGCCGACCTTGAATTCCAGGGTGCCACGGGGAATGGTGTGCGCACCGCGAATCCGGCCGTTCTTGGTTTCTGGCGGTTCTCGAACATCGATCAGTGTCGCCCCTTGCTCCTGCGCGAGCTGCACTTCTTCTGCTGTCAGCGTGCCGGCCGCACCCTTGGCGGCGCGCACAAGGTCGTTAACGGACATGACTGTCTGGGTCATCCTGTTCTCCTGATTCGAACCAACGCGACGTACGACAACGGCATGATGGGACCGTTCCGGGAGCGCGAGGATGACCGGCTGCAGTCCAATCGTGACTAGTCGGTGTCGACCTCGCGTGCTCGATGGCGGCGCCACCAGCGGACGAAACCAACGGCGCTGATGGCCAGCCAGAAGCATTCGATGATCATCGATGACAGATTGAAATCGAAACTCAGCGAAATCATCAACGCCAGCGCGCCCACGCCGTTGATCAGGCTATAGGCGAGATCCCGGTTGTCCAGCCAGTCGACCTGCAGCGCGAAATAGCTCCCCACGATGCACAGCACACCGATATTCCCGACAAAGTCGTACCAGGCGTAGTCGAACGTCAACGGGCTGATGGGTCGCTCCAGGTAGTCCAGATGTAGGCGTCACGTGAGGTGCGTGGATGGGCCAGTCCTTCGCCTTGGCGATCTCATTGATAGCTGACGCATTTGCCCGTGCTAATCAAACAATCGCTGAATGGGTCGGTTCGGTGATAAACGCGCGGGTTGCCGCGAGCGCTTCGTCCGTGGCATGGCCGACGAGACCCGCCTTGATGATGGCGCGCCACTGACCGAGCGCTTGCGTTGGGGCTTCAAATAAATGCAGGAGGCCGAGGGTTAGAACCCGCCTCGAAGCCGCAGCCCGACATTGCTGGCATCGAAGCTGAAGCCGTTCACTTCGTAATCGATGTTTGTATACGACAGTGCGAACCAGCTGTAGCCGATCTCCAGTTTCAGGCCGGTGGCGTCGTCAAAGGAGAAGTCGGGGAGGAAGCCGTCGCCGTCGAAGTCGATGTTCGTATGGTGGACGAGCCCGGCGGCGAACTGAAAGTCGTCGACGAAGGTGATGGCCGAGACATCCACGATCCAGCGTTCCAGGCCGAGGTCGGAGTTGTCCGCCGAGGTCTGCTTGATCTTGTACGCCAGCGTGCCTTGCAACCCGAAATTCTCGCGCAGCAGCCAGTAGCCACCGGCGCCGAGCACGATGCCATCACCGGCGGTGATGTCTTCGCTGTCGTTATTGTCGAGTACGACGGTCACCAGGTCGTCACCGCCGAATTCGGCGGCGAGGTCGACGACGAAACCGACACGGCGCTTGTAGGCGCTACGTCCCGCACGCCAGCCGGATTCGCCAAAGGCTGCGCGACCGCGACGGGCTGCGGCTGTCGGTGGTGCAGCCGGCGGTGGCGTCGCGGCTTGAGTGCTGGTTGGTTTCGGCTGCGGAGGCGGGGCGACCGGCTGAGTCGGTGGGGTTGGTTGGGTCGGGGCGGGCAGGCGACTGGGCAGAGGCTCGCCAGCCGCGCGCGCGGCGATCAATGCCCGCGTGTCGCGAGTCAGCGCGCCGTCCTGCGGCAGGCCTTCGTCGGCCTTGAAGCGATTGATCGCGCTCTCCAGGGTATCGTCAAAGACACCGTTGATCGCGCCCACGTCGTAACCGAGTTGCTGTAGTTCGGTCTCGACATCCCGGATGTAGTCCGACTGGGCGGCAGCTGAGGCGGCGAACAACAGGCCACCGGCGAGCAGCCATCGTGCGCTGCGTGCGTATCGGGTCATGGTCGTGATGATTCTCTTGTTGGTCCTGGCAGCTCGCGACATCAGACCGGGTCCGGGCTCGGGTTCACAGCCTGAGTGTCATCCCCTGGCGGGCCAGCCCGGCAAATTCCTTGGTGACCCGCTCGATATGATCAGCATAGCTGTCTTCGTAGCTCATCAGATAGAGTCGGCGCCGAATCTCGGGTGGGTAGGTTTCGATCAACTCGTCCAGCGATGCATGGACCGGATTGCCGGTCTGGAACGTGACATCGTGAAAGCCGATGTCGAAGTCCAGACGCGACAGCGCCTCGGGCACGGGCCGGGTATCGCTGGTGAACACGACGTGATCGTCTAGCAGCAGGCCGAACGAGGGCTTACCGGGCGTGTGCCGGGTTGAGAACAGCTCGGCCGAGAGCTGCGGTGTTTCGAGGCGCATGCCCGGCACCGGACGTACGTCGAAGTAGTCGTCCAGGGTTTGCTCGCCGTCGGAGTTACGCCCCATCGACCCCTTGAGGGTCTGGTCCCACAGTTCCTCGATCAGCGCTTCCGGCAGATACAGCGGGATGCGCCGCCCAAGCTTGAAGCGTGCCTCGTAGCCGATGCGTTCCAGGCCGAACACATGGTCGCCGTGAACATGGGTGATGAAAATGCCATCGATGTCAGCGAATCCGTGCCCTTGGGCCTGCAATGCCGCCTTGATGGTCCAGCCGCAGTCAATGAGAAAGAGCCGGCCATGATCACGAACGGCCGCGTTCGTATTGAACAGGGTCAACGATTCCGAGTGGCCGCAACCAAGGATGAGCAGCTCACGCATGGTTACGCATGGCTTCGCTGATCAACGCCGCCGTCCGGTCCATCGCCTGGCGCCGTGCGGCGCTCTCGCGGCGCGGCAGCATCAATGTACTCAGGTGCCAGACGATGCGGCTCATGGTGCGCACGGTATCGCCTCGATAACGGGGAATCACGTGAATATGCACATGAGGGACGGATTGGCTCGCCGCCCGGCCGTCGTTGACCAGAAAATGCTGCGCCAAGCTGCCGAGACCCGCTTGCTGCGCGGCGCCGACATCACGGGCGATGCGCCAGATATGAGCCAGCAGCGGTTCGTTTAGCTCGGCCAGGTGCTGCTGGCTGAGTCGCGGCACGACCAGCGCATGGCCACGTGAGACCGGATTGATATCCAGAAACACCACGCAGTGGTCGTCTTGATGGACGAAGCTCGCCGGCAGATCGCCGGCGATGATGCGGTCGAAGATCGTCAAGCCGCGACCGGCTCAGCCACCCAGGGTCCAGAGCATCCCCACCAAGGCCGCAAGGCTGCGGGCGAGCTGCACGTGAGAGCTGGAGAACGGTACGTGATTGCCGACGACATTCTTCGCGTTCACAAACTGGAGCACGCCAATGGGGTCGCCGCCGTTGAAACTCACCGGCAGGGACAGGATCGACCGGGTGTCGTAACCCATGCGCTGGTCAAACTGGGCGATACGGGACGCGTCGTAATTCGGCATGCGCGTCACATCGGAAATGTTGACCACATCGTTTTCGTGGACGGTTCGGGCTGCCACGGCCTGTCGGCATGGAGTGCCATCGGCATCCGCTAACTCGATGGGTTTGAACACGCCGTCCTCGCCGAAGTCGGTGACGGCCATCAGCCCGAGCGAGGTGGATTTCACCACACGAAAATGAAGCTGATCACCTTCACGACGGTAGAGGCTGCAGCCGTCCACGCCAGCCATTCGCGCAGAGCTGGTCACGATCCGCCGCTCCATGGGGAGGACTTCGAAGGATTGACTCATCGCTGTGCACAGCGCGTTCAGTTCGCGCATCTGTTCTCGCAGCGCTCTAAATGCCTGTTCGCTCGCGCTCACCGTTTCTGGACTCACGATTTCTGGGACGTTCGTTGGCGCTTGCATCGGCGGCTCCCTGCCATCTTCTGCTCAACGTCGATTCACGCACCATGCCATGAATCGCATCGGCAAGCATGTACACACCTATGATAAGCACCCTCTTTGCGAATCAGATGACAATGCAGCCTACCGACATCCCTGCGGATGCGACGCTTCCTGCCCAAGCCCGCGCCCTGGTCGCGGGCGAACCCAACCGCGTCGCCAATCTTGCAAACATTGCTGCGCTGGTGTTTCACGCGCTGGATCGAGTGAACTGGGTGGGGTTCTACCTGCGCGATGAACAGCGTGACGAACTGGTGCTCGGCCCTTTCCAGGGTAAGCCGGCGTGTATCCGCATACCCTGGGGCCGTGGTGTCTGCGGCACGGCCGCGGCCACCGCGCAGGTGCAGCGAATTGCCGACGTGCATGCCTTCGATGGACATATTGCTTGCGATCCTGCGTCGCATTCTGAGCTCGTAATCCCGCTGATCGAGCGCGGCCGGGTGATCGGGGTGTTCGATCTGGACAGCCCGGATGCGGACCGATTCAGCGAGGCGGACGCGGCGTTGCTGGAGCAAGTTGTCGCCGCACTTGATCTTGCGGACAAAACTGTCTAAAAATACAGCATGCTGACCCGACGCCAATCCGAAGTGCTCGACTTTATCCGGCAATTTGCCGAGTCCGAGTCGATGCCGCCGACGCTGCACGAAATCGCCAAGGGGATGGGTTTTTCCTCTGACAACGCGGCGCGTGATCATGTGCGGGCGTTGGCCCGCAAGGGCGCGATTGACCTGGTCGGTGGCACGTCCCGCGGCATTCGGTTGCGCGATGCCGGCATTCCCATCATTGGCCGTGTCGCGGCGGGCTCGCCGATGCTCGCCGCGGAGAACGTCGAGCAGCGCATTCAGACGCAGGGCGGCCTGTTTGCCGAACAGCCCGACTATTTCCTCCGTGTTGTCGGCGAAAGCATGCGCGATGCCGGCATCATGGACGGTGACCTGCTTGCAGTGAAAAAAGACCACGAGGCACGCAATGGCCAGATCGTGGTCGCGCGGCTGGACGAAGACGTGACGGTGAAGGAGTTCGAGCGCACCGGCCGCACCGTGCGCCTGATTGCCCACAACCCCGATTTCGCCCCCATCGAGGTTGATCTGGCTACGCAGCCGCTGGCAATCGAAGGGCGTGCCGTGGGTGTATTCCGCAGTTACTGACCTCGGCAGCGGCCCCAATCGGCTACCCTCGGTCCATGCAGTACTGTCCCCAATGTCGAACTGAGCTGGTCTCCGGCGAGCACGGCGGCGTCCCGCGTCGCATTTGCCCGGACGAAGCCTGCAACTTTATTCACTGGAACAATCCGGCCCCTGTCGTGGCCGCTGTCGTCGAGTACAACGGCGAGGTCATTCTTGCCCGCAATGCCGCCTGGCCGGAGTGGATGTTCGGCTTGATCACCGGCTTTCTCGAAGCCGGCGAAACACCGGAGGACGGCATGCTGCGCGAGGTCAAGGAAGAACTCGGCCTGGATGGCCGCATTGGCGGATTGATCGGGGTCTACGAGTTCATCCAGCGCAATGAGGTGATCATCGCCTACCACGTCGAGGCCGAAGGCGTCGTCGAACTGGGTGACGAACTGGCTGCATGGAAAGCGGTGCCACTCGACCGATGCAAGGCGTGGCCGTTCGCCACCGGGCTGGCGTTAAGGGACTGGCTGCGCACCCGCGGCATAGAGCCGCCGATGCTGGAGCTGCCGGGGCGGTGATGCCCGAGGTCCCGACGCTGGAAACCGAGCGTTTGGTGTTGCGAGGGTGGACGGCCGATGACTTTCCCGACTTCGCATCCGTATTCTCCGATGCGGACCATTGTCGTTATATCGGTGGCGCATGCTCAGAGGATGACGCGTGGCGCCGATTGGCCATGACGATCGGACATTGGAGTCTGCGTGGGTTTGGACCCTGGGCTGTGACATCCAAGGGCGACGGGCGACTGCTGGGTTCGGTGGGTCTTTGGCAGCCCGGCGCGTGGCCGGACATCGAGATCGCCTACTGGTTAAACCGCCGTGCCGTAGGCCAAGGCTACGCGACCGAAGCGTGTCGAGCGGCGAGGCAGTTTGCGTATGCCGACCTCGGCCTGGACGCGCTCGTAAGCTTTATCCACCCTGAAAATCGTGCTTCCCAAGCGGTGGCGATACGGCTGGGGGCTCGGATTGAGGCGACCATCGAGCTGAAAGGGGTCGAATGCGATCGCTGGAGGCATCCTCCGGGATCGGACACTTAGCTTCTCAGCCGCGCCGCCTCGCGCACCAGTTCCTTGAACAGGCGCCGCTGCGTGCCGCGCTGCGGGATGTATTCCGGGTGCCATTGCGTGCCGATCAGAAATCCGCGGCCAGGCTTTTCGATGGCCTGAACAATGCCGTCGAGATCGCGACCGGAAACCTGCAGGCCCCGGCCCACCCGTCGCACAGCCTGGTGGTGCAGGCTGTTGATGCGGGTCTGGGGCTGGCCGATCAGTTTGGCGAGCCGGCTGCCACGTCGGATGTTCAGCGTCTTGCGCGGCAGGATCAGCCGCCGGTTGCCTGTTTGCACACGCATCGGCCGCAGGTCGGCGAACAGATCGCCGCCATGGGCCACGTTGATGAGCTGCGCGCCTCGGCAAATACCCAGCATCGGTCGTCGCTCCTTCAACGCGGCGTCGATCACGGCGAGCTCGAATCGGTCCCGTTCAGCGTCGTAGTGGCCGGTGCCGGGGTCGCCAGCGTATAGCTGCGGATCGATGTCGTCGCCGCCGCCGATGATCACGCCGTCGAGTTGCCCCACCCGCGTGGCGCGGCCCGGCGTCAAGCGCACCGGCAAGCCACCGGCCATGCGCACGGCCAGCGATCCAAACCACCAGCCCCAGGCGATGTGTTTATCCGGCCCGGTGATGCCGATCACGGGTCGGCGATGACGGTTTCGGATGCGGCGGGGGCGCTTCATGCCCGCGCAAGCGGCAGCAGCCATTGCTCGCAGTCACGCGCCCAGACATCGAACAGCTTGGAAACCGGATCATCCAGATGCTGGCGAAACGCATGCATCATCGCCTGACGGCGTGCCTCGTCATGGGCGAGATGTTCGACCTGTAGCCAGTGCCGCCATGGCTCGTCCAGGGTCCACCCATCCTCGTCGATCAGGCAGTTCGGCAGCCGGTAGTGCAACGCGGGGCGTGGCTTTACGAGGTGCGTGTCCAGCGCGGCGTCGATGCGGTCCCAGTCCACCTCGCCAAACACCGGCAGCATGTCCAGCGCTCGGTTGCGCGTGGCGTTGTGGTCCAGGTAGTCATCGATCAGCCCGGCCAGGTCTGGTGCGTAGTCCGGCGCGGTGATCAGCCGCGTATAGCTGCTCGGAAAACGGTCGATATATGGTGTGACGCGTCGGGACCAGTCCACCTTGGACTCGCGCGCCAGCCAGGGAAACAGGCAGACAAAAGCCTGTAGGTAGCCCAATAGTGTCGCGGCCTCCGTGTCAGGCAACTCTGGGTTCATGTGCAGACCAAAGGCGTAGATCGGCGAGTGGTGTGTGCCTTGGGCGCCCGCCTTTCGCAGGCGCGAAACCAACTCGTTCAGCGTGCCCAGTTCCGGCATGGGGATCGGCGGCGTCACGATTTCGAACGGGACAATCTGCTTTGCGATCGCGCCGATCACCTCGTCCGACAGCCGCTCGAACGAGAACAGGCCGCCATCGTCCGGCTTGTCATCGTCATGCCGTCCCAGGCGTTTCACGTAGCTGGAATCCAGCTCGATGTGATACGTGCCGTGTGGTGTGTCGTCGACATCGCATTCGTAGGGCGAGATGGGCGAGATCGACCCGCCGACCACGTCCTTGACGATGCGCGCGATTTGCTCGATACCCAGTCCGGAGAACTCCAACTCGATACCGATTCGGCGTAGCTTGCCGGATGCCGTATGAATAACGGGCGGCCCCGTCCAATCCGACGGTGACGGATTGATCCAACGCTGGATGATGTGCTTGATCACGGTGGCAATGGTGCCATGCCGCCGATACCATCGAATAGCTCTCGCACCCGAGGAGTCGCCGCATGACCGAAGGCCGCGTATTTGACGCCACGTTGTCCGATCAAACCGATACGGACCCGACGGAAACCCGCGAATGGCTCGACGCCTTTGATGCCGTTGTCGAGGTCGAAGGTCCAGAACGCGCGCATTACCTGCTCGAGTCCCTGCTGGAGCGCTCGCGCCGAGGCGGCACGTTCATTCCGCACTCGCCGTATACGGCCTACGTCAACACGATTCCGCCTCATAGCGAGGTTAAGAGCGACGGCGACCACGCGCTGGAGTGGAAGATTCGCTCGCTGATCCGCTGGAACGCCACCGCCATGGTCGTGCATGCCAACCGTGAGCACGATGGCATCGGTGGCCACATCGCCAGCTTCGGATCGGCGGCGACGCTTTATGACGTCGGCTTCAACCATTTCTTCAAGGGTCAGGATCATCCGGACGGCCCGGACCTGATCTACATCCAGGGGCATAGCGCCCCCGGCATTTATGCCCGCGCGTATCTGGAAGGCCGCCTGAGCGAGGATCAGCTCCGCCGTTTCCGCACCGAAACGCAGCCCGGTGGCCTGTCCAGCTATCCGCATGCCTGGCTGATGCCGGATTTCTGGTCGCTGGCCACGGTCTCCATGGGCCTGGGTCCGATCATGGCGATCTACCAAGCCCGCCTGATGAAGTACATGGACAACCGGGGCCTGACCAAGACCAAGGGGCGCAAGGTCTGGTGTTTCTGTGGCGACGGCGAGATGGACGAGCCGGAATCCCGCGGCGCCATCGACATCGCCGCACGCGAAGGCCTCGACAACCTGATCTTCGTCGTCAACTGCAACCTGCAACGGCTCGATGGGCCGGTGCGCGGTGACAGCAAGATCATCCAGGAACTCGAAGGCACCTTCCGTGGTGCAGGCTGGAATGTGATCAAGGTGATCTGGGGCGCCGCCTGGGACCCGCTCATCGCTCAGGACCGTAGCGGCAAGCTGCTGCAGCGCTTCAACGAGGCCGTGGACGGCGAGTACCAGAACTTCAAGTCCAAGGGTGGCGCGTACACCCGCGAGCATTTCTTCGGCAAGTATCCGGAACTCAAGGAAATGGTCGCGCGGATGTCGGATGACGACATCGCCCGCCTCAACCGCGGCGGCCACGATCCGCACAAGGTCTACGCGGCCTATCACCATGCCGTGAACGACGCCGATGGCCGGCCAACCGTGATTCTGGCCAAGACGGTCAAGGGCTATGGCATGGGCGAGGCTGGCGAAGGCCAGAACATCACCCATCAGCAGAAGAAGATGGGCGAAGAGGCCCTGCGCAAGTTCCGCGACCGCTTCCAGATTCCGATCAGCGATGACCAGATCAAGGATGTCCCGTTCTACCGACCGGACGAGGACTCGGAAGAGATTCGCTACCTCAAGCAGCGCCGCGAGTCGCTGGGCGGCCCGCTGCCGGCGCGTCGCGTGGTTGACGAATCCCTGCCACTGCCGGCGCTGGAGGCCTTCAGCTCGGTGACCAAGGGTTCGGGGGAGCGTGAGATCTCCACCACCATGGCCTTCGTCCGCATCCTGCAAACGCTTTGCCGCGACAAGCAGATCGGCTCGCGCATCGTGCCTATTGTCCCTGACGAGGCCCGCACCTTCGGCATGGAGGGCATGTTCCGGCAGCTCGGCATTTATTCGCCGGTCGGTCAGCTCTACGAACCGCAGGACGCCGACCAGCTCGCCTTTTATCGCGAGTCCACCGACGGGCAGATTCTGGAAGAAGGCATCACCGAAGCGGGTTCGATGTCGTCATGGATTGCCGCGGCGACCAGCTACGCCAACCACCAGACCACGCTGATCCCGTTCTACATCTTCTACTCCATGTTCGGGTTCCAGCGAATCATGGACCTGGCCTGGGCGGCTGGTGACATGCGTGCACGCGGTTTCCTTATCGGCGGCACCGCAGGCCGGACCACGCTCAACGGCGAAGGTTTGCAGCACCAGGATGGTCACAGCCACATCCTCGCCGACTGCATTCCCAACTGCCGGGCCTACGACCCGACCTTTGGCTATGAGATTGCGGTGATCGTGCAGGACGGGCTGCGGCGCATGTTCGACGAGGGTGAGGATGTCTTCTACTACCTGACCTGCGAGAACGAGAACTACGCCCACCCCGAACTGCCGGACAGCGCCGAGGACGGCATCAAGCGCGGCATGTATCGCTTGCGCCAGGGCGACAAGCGTAAGAAGAAGCGTGTGCAGCTCCTCTCCTGCGGGACGATCCTGCGCGAGGCCATGGCAGCGGCGGACATGCTCGAATCCGACTACAAGGTCGCGGTCGATGTCTGGAGTGTCACCAGCTTCACCGAGTTGCGGCGCGACGGCCTCGATTGTGATCGCTGGAATCTGCTCCACCCGGACGAGACGCCGCGTGATCCCTACGTGACCAAGCAACTGGCGCAGGTGGATGCCCCGGTGATTACGGCCACCGACTACATGAAGACCTACGGCGACCTGATCCGACCCTGGGTGCCGCAGACCTACAACGTGTTGGGTACGGACGGTTTCGGCCGCTCGGACACGCGCGAGGCCTTGCGTGATTTCTTCGAAGTCGATCGCCGCTGGATCACGCTCGCCGCACTGCAATCGCTCGTGAAGGACGGCGTGCTGGAGCAGAAGGTGCTCACCAAGGCGATCCAGGATCTGAACATCAACCCCGACAAGCCCAACCCGGTGACGGTATGAGCACGATCACGGTCAAGGTTCCCGATATCGGTGATTTCGACGCGGTCGAGATCATCGAGGTTCTGGTCGCCGAGGGCGACACGGTTGCGGTGGAAGATGGGCTGGTCTCGCTGGAATCCGACAAGGCCACGATGGACGTGCCGTCCACGGCGGCCGGCAAGGTCAGCAAGCTGCTGGTCGGTGTCGGCGACAAGGTGGCGCAAGGCGACGCCGTGGCCGAAATCGAAGCCGAGGGCGAAGACGATGCAGCCGCCTCGACGGATGCCTCGGACGATACGCCAGCGGACAGCGCCGACGACACCGAGACCGAAACCGGTTCGGTGGCAGACACCGCCGACGAGTCATCACAGGCCGCGGACACCGAAGGTGCGGCCGAGTCCGACGACACCCCCGAAACCGGTGGTGAAGCCGAAGAGGTGCAGGTCAAAGTGCCCGACATCGGTGATTTTGATGCCGTCGAAATCATCGAATTATTGGTCGCCGAAGGCGATTCGGTAGAGACCGAGCAAGGCCTGGTCACGCTGGAATCGGACAAGGCAACCATGGATGTGCCATCGACCGTGACCGGCACCGTGGTCAGTCTGGCCGTGCAGTCCGGGAGTTCGGTGCGTCAGGGTGATCTGGTCGCCACCATCCGCACGCAGGGCAGCTCGGCGCCAAAGTCGTCGGCATCCGCCAGCGACGACAAGCCGGCCGCCAAACCCGAAGAACCCAAACAAGCCAAGCAGCCGGCCCCCAAACAGGAGCCTGCACCATCCCGCCAGCCCAAACCGGCGGATGACACCACGCGCAGCCAGGTGCCGGCGCATGCCTCACCGGCCGTTCGCAAGTTTGCTCGCGAGCTGGGTGTCAGCCTGCAAGGCGTGCATGGGTCCGGCCCGAAAGGCCGCATCCTGAAGGACGACGTGCAGCAGCACGTCAAGCAGGTCATGCAGCAAGGTCCGTCCGGCGGCGGTGCCAGCACCGTTGCGGCCGGTTCCGGATTGCCCGCACAACCGTCGGTGGACTTCAGCAAGTTCGGCGAAATCGAAACCGTGGAACTCGCGCGGATTCGCAAGCTGTCGTCCAAGCATCTGCACAAATCCTGGCTGCTGATTCCGCATGTCACCCAGTTCAACGACGCCGATGTCACCGACCTAGAAGCCTTCCGACAGGCCGAGAAAGACAAGCACGCCGCCAAGCTGACGATGCTGCCGTTCCTGATCAAGGCGGTTTGCCACGCCATCGACAAATTCCCGGAATTCGCCAGCTCGCTGACCGCAGATGGCGAATCACTGGTCATGAAGCAATACCGCCATATCGGCTTCGCCGCCGACACGCCAAACGGCCTGGTCGTTCCGGTGGTCAAGAACGCCGACCGCAAGGGGGTCGTGGAGATCGCCGCGGAAACCGCCGAACTCGCCAAGAAGGCGCGCGATGGCAAGCTCGGGCCCGGCGACATGCAGGGTGCCGTGTTCTCCATCTCCAGCCTCGGTGGCATTGGCGGCACGGCCTTCACGCCCATCGTCAACTCGCCGGAGGTCGCCATCCTCGGGGTCTCCCGCAACGAGGTGAAACCGGTGTGGAGCGGCAGCGAATTCGTCCCGCGGACCATGATGCCGCTGTCGCTGTCCTACGATCACCGAGTGATTGATGGCGCCGCGGCAGCCCGCTTTATCGTGTATTTGTCCGATTTGCTGTCCGATTACCGGCGCGTCGTGCTGTGACGAACAGGCCGCCTCCCGAGCGGGTTGGGACATCAGAACCTGTGATTCGCCAGGGCCACCTGCGGAGGCGTCATGCCTGACCGCATGCCCTGGCTTTATCGCATTCCGCTGATCCTGGTGCTGTGGGTAGCGCTGGTCTTTCTGATCGCCGGGCTCACCAAACCGATGATCCGCTTCGAGCAGTTCTGGGTGTTCTCCGACACCGTGTCGCTATGGGGCGGCACGATGACCCTGCTCCGCAGCGGCGAGACCTTCCTGGGCAGCGTGCTCATGCTGTTCTCCATCCTGTTTCCGGTGATCAAGAACCTTTGGCTGCTGGTGCTCGCACACCTGGGGCGTCCACGTGGGTTCGGCATGAAGGTGCTGGGCGTGCTCGGCAAATGGTCGATGCTCGACGTCTTCGTCATCGCCATCCTCATCGTCAGCGCACGGATGGATGGCATTACCGAAGCCCAGCTGCTTAGCGGCTTGTACTACTTCATCGTCTCGGTCTTGCTGGTCAACGCCGTGTCGACCATCTTTACCTGGGCGCCCCGGGTTGAGATCAAAGCGGTCTAGGCCGACAAGCCATATTGGAATGTCTCGCGTTGCGGTAACACCCCGCACGCAGCGACAAATCATGAAAAGGAGCCGGCCATGCGCCGGCTCCTTTCGTTTCAGGCCCCGTTCAAACCTCGGTGAACTTGCCGGTGCCTATTCGTGGGCTATAGTCGGTGGCATAACTCGACACAAAATCCGAGACAAGCATGCATCCGCGAGTGCTAAACGCAGCAAGCGAAAGCCCAGCTATCGCCGCCACTCGAACCGCAGGTCGGAGCGACCGATCCGATCTTCGAAGATTAGGTCGCTTTTGTCCGTCGGGATTAGGGCGCTATCTTGTGCCGAATACGCGTTGGGTACCTAATCATGCGTAACTTCGAACCTTGGATTGGAAGCGAATATCAGGCTGAAGGCATTGATGGTCTTCGGGTGCTTATTCTTGGTGAGTCACACTATGGAGCGCCGCCTGAGCGTCCATCTTTCACGTCAGAAATTATCGCGAAGTGGGGGCAAAGGAAAAGAAGTAAATTCTTTACTGTAACTCAGCGGCTCGTAAGTTTGGACGCTTCGCGGGGGTATGTGCCCATGCAGTCGCGCCGTGAATTCTGGGAGAAAGTGGCTTTCTATAACTATGTGCAGAAATTTGTGGGCACCAAAGCTCGCCAACGCCCAACAGCTGAGCATTGGGAAAATGCCAAACAACCGTTGCTACTTACCATCCAAGAACTTAAGCCTGATGTCTTGGTTGTGCTCGGAAAGGAAACAGAAGCTCACTTGCCCACTCTCCCAAGTCACATACCTGTTGCTTATGTTAGTCACCCGTCAGGTAGAGGGTTTTCCTACAACAAATGGCAACCTGTTGTGCGTGCTGCATTTGAGCACGCTAAAAACGGTACCCAACAAAACCATGGAGAAAAAGGGGACAGACCACAGTTTTGAACAACACACCCTCTTCATCGCTTACTACTTCCTTTGCAGGCTCGGCTTACCCGGTGTCACACGCCTTGCCTGTGTCGCTCCACTAAATCTTGCGAGTAGTCATAAAGCGTGGTCTGCCCTTATTGTTTTAACAATTTTTCGTGCGTTAGCCCGTAGCATAATGCTAGCGGCTACGTCCACGGAATTCGGGGAACTCCAAGTCGGGCAACCTGCGATGTTTGCAACACGAAACAAAAGGGGTGATTTAAATTGGTGAAGTATTACGCTTTTTTAGTGCCTTTATTATTTGGCTATGCCCAAGCGCAGGAAACCGATTCGAGTCTTGCGGGGTGGTCGTTTGGAGGTGCCCCGGGAACTGATTACACAGTCGAAATCACAGAGTCACCATACGGTGCCAAATGTGCGTTTATCTATTCCCTCAGCGGAACGAGAACCACATGGGGGGGGTTAGGTCAGGCCATCTCGGCGGCTAATTATCTGGGTAGGTCAATCGAAGTCGCAGCCACTATCAAGACCGAAGATTTGAAGGGTTGGTCGGGATTATGGGCACGAATTGATGCAGCGGACGGGCGTGTGATCTCACTCGACAACATGTCAGATAGGCCGCTTTTTGGCACCACAGACTGGCAAAGGAAACGAATCGTACTCGCTGTTCCGGAAGATGCCGCACGAATCGTATTCGGGGCGATTCAAAATGGAGCCGGGCGTACATGGGTGGATGAATTCGATATTGCGGTCGCACCTCCCGCGGCACAGCCAACGATGGGACCAAGCCAAAACAGCTACTATAACGAACCTGCCTACGAGTCGCTCCCAAAAACCGCAATTAATCTCGACTTCGAGCTTTAAAAAACCGATTTCTATTTCGAGGCTCTGAAAAAGCGATTTACGGCGACACCTTATCAATTACGCTAATTTAATCTGCTCCGAATCTGTCTTATCCTTGGGCCGCCGTCCGCGTTTCCCCGGTTTCAACTGAACGCGCATTCCCGTGCCCAGTACGACCAGCGTCTCGTCATCCACCAAGGGCCTTCCAATGCTCTGCCCTGACGCTCGATCCCTTCCCCGAACCTGATCCAAGGCAGAGCTGAAAAACGTTTGTGGGTTCTCGATGCGCTCAAGAAATGGTTTCGTAACGGCGGGGGGCGTCCATTCCGTCATTGCAGCGCACAACGCTATACGCCGCTACTGAATCTAGGGAAACACTGATCTATTCCCGCCGCCAAGTTGCCGCCAACGGGCTGCCGGCCAGCTGCTGGATGTTCAATCCGATCTTCTCGGCGGGCGCAATACACGTGTAGCCGTGCCGTTGCTGCCCGAGAGGGAGCCGGCTGACGCCCCGTGTGTCGTATAGAAGAATCAGGGGTCGTCACGTTCGGCTGATCGCCAGGGGATCCAAGGCGCTGCCTACCGTGATGAGAGGCTCGTCGCTTCACCCACGGATCAAAAAGCGCAGCTTGTTCACCACCCGTGTCAGTCCCTGCGCCTGGGCCAGCGAGCTTGCGGTGTTGCCACTGGCATCGGCCAGCGCCGGGTCGGCGCCGTGGGCTACCAGCTGTTCAATCATCGCTTCGCGGCCGAACAGCGCCGCGATCATCAGGGCCGTCTGGCCATTCAGGTTGCGGTGATTGACGGAGCACGGGGTTTGCTCCAGCAACCACTCGGCCATCGCCTCGTGACCACGAAACGCCACGCCCATCAGGGCGTTGCTGCCCCGCTCGTCTGTCGCGCAGGGGTTGGCGCCACCAGCCAGCAGCGCCGTGGCCGCCGCGGTGTGGGCGTGGTAGGTCGCGAGGATGAAGGGGGTGTAGCCGCTGGCCGTTTGCACGTTGGCATCGACACCGGCATCCAGTAGCTGACTGATCACGGTGGCGTCGCCGCCTCGGGCTGCGTCGAGCAGCGCCGCTTCGAGATCATCGCCGGCCTGCACCAGTGACGGCAGGATCAGCAGTGTGATCACGTACAGGCAGCGGACCCGGAACCTCAGGGTTTGAAGCGTTTTCATGCGGTGCTCTCCAGCTGCGAACTGCGGCGCCGTTGGCCGGCGCCGCAGTTCGGTTGGCTTCAGTCGTTGTAGGACGCTGCAAGTTGCTTGACGCGGCTCATGTCGGCCTTCGCGATCTTGCCGACCCGCTGCCCGTAGTCCGCATCCGCCTTGTAGAGATACGAGGTGATGATGTCACGGATCTCCTGGTTCTCGACGGCCGCCAGGTCGCCCCCGAATGCTTCGACCAGTGCCGTGCGGTAGCCTCGGCTGAAGGATCGATACAGCTCACCGGCCTGCTTGAAGTTCTGCGTCTTGCTGAACGGAATCTGCTGAGTCGTGCCCTTGAGCGCGTACTGGCAGCTCTTGTAGCCGGCGTCGGTGGTCGCGTACCCCGTTTCACCGGCCCGGCGTGTGGGGAAGTAGTTCACGCTGCGCGACATGGGCTTGGAGTAGCCGGCGCCGTCCTGCACGCTGACCGCATGCGTTTCGACGCGCGGGCGGTTCGGTTCCAGTTGCAGGTGGTTGACGCCGAGGCGGTAGCGCTGGGTGTCGGCGTAGGAGAACAGACGCCCCTGCAACATCCGGTCTTCCGACGGTTCGATTCCCGGAATCATGTTGCTGGGTGCGAACGCGGCCTGCTCGGTCCACTGGAAGAAGTTGTCGGGGACTTCGTTGAGCACCATTTCGCCGACCTTGCGTGCCGGCACGAGGTCTTCGGGCCAGATCTTGGTCGTATCCAGCGGATTGAAGGCGAAATCGTCGACCTGATCCAGCTCGATGGTCTGGATATAGAGATCCCAGATCGGGAAATTGCCGGCTTCGATGTTCTGGTACAGATCGTTCGTCAGGTGGTTGAAATCCGCGGCCTGAACCTTGGCCGCCTGCGCTGGCGTCAGGCCGGTCTGGCCCTGTCGCGATTTCCAGGTGAACTTCACGTACTTGGCCGAACAGTCGTCGGTGACGAACTTGAAGGCGTGCACGCCGGAGCCGTCCATCTCGCGCAGGCTGGCGGGAATGCCCAGCGGTGAGTACAGCAGCGTGAGCATGTGGGTGGCTTCGGGCTTGAACGAGAAGAAGTCCAGGTAGCGATTCGGGTCCTGCACGTTGCTCACCGGGTCTGGCTTCAGGCTGTGGACCATGTCCGGAAACTGCTTGGCATCGCGGATGAAGAACACCGGGAAGTTGTTGCCGACGATGTCCCAGTTGCCCTGCTCGGTGTAGAACTTCACGGCGAAGCCACGCGGGTCGCGCAGGCTTTCCGGCGAGCCCTTGGAATTGATCACCGACGAGAAGCGCACCAGCACCGGCGTCTGCTTGCCGGCGGCCTGGAATGGCGCTGCTCGCGTGATCTCAGATAGATCGGCCGTGGCCTTGAAATACCCCTTCGCGCCGGTGCCGCGGGGGTGGACGACCCGCTCGGGAATCCGCTCGCGATCGAAGGCCGCCAGCTTCTCGATCAACTGGTGGTCCTGCAGCAGCGTCGGGCCCAGCGGCCCGGCCGTTTCCGAATTTAGGTTGTCGCCAACCGGTGCGCCGGTCGCCCGGGTCAGTTGCTCGGCGGACGCCACGGACGCGGCGAATAGGCTGGCGGTGAGTGCGGCCGCGGTGATGGCTCTGAGTCTGAACATTCTGGTGCTCCTGTCGGCCGGCCCTGTGGCGGCCGCTCGTGAATAAGAGAGTCGGAGAGGCGCGCATAAGCCACCCAACCGATGAATGCCAGACTATTGATCGGTATTATCGATGTACAATGGGATGTTCCAATCCAAATGATCGGTTCGACCGATAGCTCGCCATGAATCTTCGAGACATGCAGTACCTGGTCGCCGTCGCGGAGTTGCGCAGCTTCAGTGGGGCTGCGCAGCAATGCCACGTGAGCCAGTCCACCCTGAGTGGGCAGATCAAGCGCCTGGAAGAGTGGCTGGGCGTGCAGATCTTCGAACGGACCAACAAGCGGGTGATGCCCACCGATGTGGGCGAAACCATTATTCGCTCCGCGAGCCGGATTGTTCGCGAGGTCGAGTCGATCCGCGACGCGGCCGAAAGCGCCCAGGACCCGTTCGCCAGCAAGTTCCGCATTGGTGCTTTCCCGACGCTCGCCACCTACTTCTACTGTGATCTGGTGTCGGTGGTGAAGGCCGAGCTACCGCGGCTGCGGCTGGTTCTGGTCGAGGACAAGACGGCCGCGCTCGTGCAGAAGCTCAAGGACGGCGACCTCGATGCTGCCCTGCTGGCGCTGCCGGTCCACGATGATTCCCTCGTCTGCCAGCCGCTGTTTGAGGAGCCCTTTTATCTGGCGGTGCCGGATGACCACCCACTGGCTGACCACGAACAGGTGGATCAGTCGACGCTGGGGCGCCACACCCTGTTGTTGCTGGAGGAGGGCCACTGTCTGCGTGATCAGGCGCTGGACATCTGCCGCCATCACGATGCGGGCGAGCAGCAGGATTTGCGTGCGACCGGTCTGGAAACCCTGAGACACATGGTCCGCGCCGGCACCGGCATCACGCTGTTTCCGGAGATCGCGATCCGCGCCGGCGAGACGGGCATTCGCTATCTGCCATTCGTGCCGCCCGCGCCGACCCGCAGGATCGGCCTGTTCTACCGCAAGACCAGCGCCACCCGTGAGGTCGTGCAGCGCATGGACGCGCTGCTGCGCGCCATGACGGCGGAGCGCGCCACCGGCTGATTGCCCGCCAGAACGACAAAGGCCGGAGAAACCCCGGCCTTTGTCGTTCTGCGTGTTGAGTTCAGATCACCAGATCTGCACCCGGTCTTCCGGGTCTTTCCACATGCCGTCGCCGGCACGGGTGTTGAAGGCTTTGTGGAACGCGGGGACATTCTCCAGCGTGCCGTTGGCGCGGTACTCGCTCGGCGAATGCGGATCGGACTTGATCCGTTCGATCAGCGCCTCGTCGCGGAACTTGCGCGCCCAAACCTGCGCCCAGCCGATGAACAGGCGCTGGTCGCCGGTCAGCCGGTCGATGACCGGAGCCGGACGATCGCCCAGTGCCAGATGGTAGGCCTCGTAGGCAATGCTCAGGCCGCCGAGATCGCCGATGTTCTCGCCCAGGGTGAGCTGGCCATTGACGTGATAACCCGGCAGCGGCTCGTAGGCGTCGTACTGGTCGATCAGCTTGGTGGTGAGCTGCTCGAAGGCCTGACGGTCGGTGTCCGTCCACCAGTTGTTCAGATTGCCTTCGCCGTCGAACTTGGAGCCCTGGTCATCAAAGCCGTGGCCGATCTCATGACCGATCACCGCGCCGATGCCGCCGTAGTTCACGGCATCCTCAGCTTCCAAGTCGAAGAACGGCGGCTGCAGAATGGCGGCCGGGAACACGATCTCGTTGGCGACCGGATTGTAGTAGGCGTTCACCGTCTGTGGCGTCATGTGCCACTCGTCCTCGTCCACCGGGCCGCCGAGCTTGGCGATCTCGCGCTGGGATTCGACCAGGTTGGAGCGGATGACATTGCCGAACAGATCGTCCGCCTTGACCTCCAGCGCCGAGTAATCCTTCCACTTGTCCGGATAGCCGATCTTGGGACGGAAGGTCGCAAGCTTCTTGAGCGCCTCGACCTTGGTCTCGTCGGTCATCCAGTCCAACTCATTGATCGACTGCTCGTAGGCCAGCATCAGGTTACCGACCAGTCGCTCCATGCGTGCCTTGGCGATGGGCGGGAAATGCTTCTTGACGTAGAGCCGCCCCAGCACTTCACCCAGCGAGCCTTCGACACTGCTCACACCGCGCTTCCAACGCGGCCGGTTTTCCGGCGTGCCCCGCAGCGTGGTGCCGTAGAAGGCGAAGTTCTGATCGACAAAATCGTCCGACAGAATGCCCGCATAGGAATCGATGAGCTTCCACTTGAGATAGGCCTTCCAGGTGCCCAGGTCCGTGTCGGTGATCAGCGTGTTCGAGGCTTCGAAAAAGCTCGGCTGACTGACCACGACGGCATCGATCTCGATACCCATATCGCCCAGGAACCTGCCCCAATCGAAATCGGGTGTCAGGTCGGCCAGTTCGCTGACGGTGACCTTGTTGTAGGTCTTGGAAATATCGCGGCTCTCCACCTTGGTCCACTGGGCGCGTGCCAGCGCGGTTTCCAGCTCGAAGATGGCCTGCGCCTTGGCTGCGGCATCATCAATCTGCGCCAGCGTCAGCATGGCCTCGATGTGTTCAAGGTAGGCGGCGCGGATTTTCGCGAAGGCCTCGGTCTCCTCGAGGTAATAGTCACGGTCGGGCAGGCCGGTGCCGGACTGGGCGAAGTACATGGTGTACTGATCGGAGTTCTTGGCGTCCTGGTAGATATAGGCGCCGTAAATGCCGCCGATGCCCACCAGTTGGTGATGTGCCCACAGGGCCGGAAAATCGTCGGCTGAGGTCAGCGCATCGATCTTCGCGAACTCCTCGGCCAGCGGCTGCGCGCCCAACGCATTGACGGTCTCGACATCCATGAAGCTGGCGTAGAAATCACCGATCTTCTGTTCGTCGGAGCCGGCCTTGGTCTCGGTAGCCGCCGCGGTCTCGATGAGGTCGCGCAGCTGCTGCTCCGCCTGGTCGGCGAGCACGCTGAATGCGCCGTAATTCGAGCGATCGGACGGGATCTCGGTTTCGTCCAACCAGGTGCCGTTGACCCAGCGGTAGAAGTCCTGCTGCGGCTGCACTGTGTCGTCGAAATGATCATGCAGCACGCCGGAGGCCAGAGGTGCTTCCGGTTGCTCTGTCTCCACGGAATCGCCGAACGGAAAATGCGAACAGGCGGTTACGCCCAACACGGCGCCGCCTACTAGAAGGTGTTTGATCACTAGGAAATCTCTGAAATGAACCCGCGCAGGCTAGCAGATACGCGCCAAATCACGGAAAAATCGCCAGTTGCGCCGTACGTCGGCGATCAACTGCCCTTGTAGGGCAGGATGGTCGGAATCCCGAAAAGGGTCGCAGCGCGGCTCAGCAGAGTGCGTCCAAGCCTTCGTCCAGGTAGGCGAGCAGCCGCTGCATATGCGGCAGCGTGCGGCGGCAGCCGATCAGACCGAACTCGAGGTTGTCGGCATAGCTGTTCAGGGTGATGTTCAGCGCGGCGCCGTCAATGGGGATCGATACCGGGTAAACCCCCTCGACCGCCGCGCCGTTCCAGAACATGGGGTTCTTTGGGCCGGGCACGTTGGAGATGATCACGTTAAACGCCTGCCATCCCGGATTGATGCCCAGCGCGATATTGGCGCCATGCGCGGCCATCACGGTGCTCATGTAGGCGAGGATCTCGCCTTGCGAAAGCCGGGCGAAACGCTCCTTGCTGTGATTGACCGAGCGTACGGTCATGTCCAACCGCTCGAGCGGATCATCCAGGTGCGTCGCTAGGTTCGCCAGGATCATCGCCACCTGATTGCCGCCGTCGGAATCATCACGCCGCACCGAGACGGGCACCATGGCGATCAGCGGCTTGTCGGGCAGATCACCGAGTTGCAGCAGGTAGCGCCGCAGTGCGGAGCCGCACATGGCGAGCACGATGTCGTTGATCGTGGCCTGGTGCCGGGTCGCCGCCTGCCGGATGCGGTCCAGCCCGTACGACTGGGCGGCGAAGCGGCGGCTGCCCGATATTCGCTGGTTGAAGAGGCTGCGGGGCGCCTGGAAAACCGAAACGTAGTCGGGGTCGGACTTGCGGGCCCGAATCGAGCGCAAGACCTCGGTAGCGACCGTCTTCGCCGATCCCGCATGCCGGCGAAACTGTGATGCGGCGTCGACCAGGGCGGTCAGCGCGGACCCTTGGGTGTCGCCTGATTCCGTCCGCCGTTCGCGTGGCGGCAGCGCCCAGGGTGCGACGAGCTCGGCGGCTGGGTCTTCCGACGTCACACGTTGCATGAGCCGCATGGCCGCCACGCCGTCCACGAGGGCGTGGTGCACCTTGATGTACAGGGCAATCCGCCCATCCTGCACACCCTCTATGACATAGGCCTCCCACAGCGGCTTGCTGCGATCGAGCAGGCTGGAATGCAGCTTGGACACCAGCGCCAGGAGTTCGCGAATCCGCCCCGGCTCGGGCAGCGACAGGTGGTAGACATGGGCCTCCAGATCGAAGTCTTCGTCCTGGGTCCAGCACCACACACCCGCACGGCGTTGCAAACGCTGGTTGAACGGCGCCTCGGCCTGTTTGAATTGCAGCATGTCGGCAATGAGCCGCTGCGCGTAATCGGCCCCGGCATCGGCCGGCGGCCGGGCGAGAATCAAGCCGCCGACATGCATGGGCTGGTTACGGCGCTCCAGCAGCAGGAAGCCGAGGTCCATCGGGTTAACCGGCGTCATAGCCGGCAGCCACCGGCGGCGATGGCCTCGGCGACACGTTCGGTCAGCCGCTCGTAGCCCTTGTCGCGATCCAGCAGCACATAAAGCGGATCGGTGACCGACACCGGATCGAAACCATCGGTTTTCAGATCGACCTTGCGGTATTTGAAGGTGCCGGTTGTGTCCTGCTCCTCGCGCAGGCGGATGAACACCGGGACCGCATAGGGGGGCAGGGTTTCGCAAAGGCCCCGCGCCAGACCGGCGCCGTCGAAGGCATGCCCCGCCGCCAGCGTCACGGCGGCCATGCCGGCGCGGCCATCGTGTCCCGGCACTTGCACGCCGTAAACGACGCCATGTTCGATGCCCGGCAACTGGGCGAGCGCGCCCTCGACCTCGCCGGTGGCGACGTTCTCCCCCTTCCAGCGGAAGGTGTCGCCGGTGCGGTCGACAAACTGGATATGGCGCAGGCCCTGATCCCGAACCAGGTCACCGGTGTTCAGCCAGCAATCGCCGTTGCGGAACACGTTGCGCAGCAACTTGCCTTCCGTGGCCTTGGCGTCGGTGTAGCCGTCGAATGGGCGGCGATTGGTCACCTTGCTGATCAGCAGGCCGACATCCCCGCGGCGTACGCGCTGCATGCGACTCTTGCCCCCCTGGCGGATCGGCGCGTCGGCGTCGGTGTCGTAGCTGACGATGGCGAATGCCATGGGGGTGAAGCCGGCGGTGCGGTCCACCCCGAACGCGTTGATGAAGGCAATGTTCGATTCGCTGGCACCGTAGAACTCGTAGATGCGATCGATCCCGAACCGTTGCTGAAAGGCGTCCCAGATTTCCGGCCGCAAGCCGTTGCCGGTGATCAGTCGCACCGCGTGATCCTGGTCACGACCGCTCGCGGGCTGGTTGAGCAGATACCGCAGCAGTTCACCGATGTAGCAGAACCCGGTGGCCCCGTTGTCGCGAACCCGGTCCCAGAACCGAGAGGCGCTGAACTTGCGATCCAGCGCCAGGCAGGCTCCGGCCGCCAGCACGCTGCTCCACGACACCGTGAGCGCGTTGTTGTGATAAAGCGGCAGGCAGACGTAGAACACATCATCGCCGCGCAGGCGCAGCGTGGCATTGCCCACGCCTCCCATCGCCGACAGCCAGCGGTAATGGGTCATGACCGATGCCTTCGGCAGGCCGGTGGTGCCCGAGGTGAAGATGTAAAAGCAGGGCTGGTCGGCCCGCACGGACGATGTCGATGCCGGATTCGTGCTTGACTGACGGCCGGCGAGGCGGTCCAGATCGTCCCACCCGGCCGGAGGCGGCGCGCCATCGTCGCCTCCGTGCCAGAACCGGGTGCAGGCGTCTGCATTGGCGGCAAATCCCGAGGATTCCAGTGCCTCCTGGCATTCTGCGCTCAGAATCAGCGCGGTCGGCTTCACCAGGTCGATGCTGTGCGCCAGCACCTCGCCACGCTGATTATGGTTCAGCAGGCCGGCGACGGCCCCGAGCTTCAGCGTGGCCGCGACGCAGACCAAGGCTTCGGGCCGATTCTCCATCAGGATTGCGACCGTGTGACCGGAACGAATTCCAGCCTGCGCCAGTGCGTGGGCAATGCGGTTGGCCCAGGCGTTGAACTCCGCGTAGGTCCAAGTCCGGCCTTCGAAACGCAGCGCAGGGGCATCGGGTGTCTTTTTCGCCCATCGCTCGATCACCGATCCGATCGACTGGTGGCTGCCGGGCCGCACCGTGGCCAGCCGGTACAGGCCGCGTGCCACCGATGGTGCATCCGGCACGCCCCGGATCACGCCCCGGGCAATGTCGGTCAGCCCGACCCGCTTGGTATCGCTCATCGTCGTCTCTCGCTGCTGCGGGGTTGCCCCGTTTGTTATGTGTCGCAGGGTAGCGATATCTGTCGTGGCTGCGAATGCCCGCAGGGCGCTGACGTAGTTGTTGTGGGGTCAATCCCGCGGTTTGAATGTCCTAAACTCTGCGCCATGAAGACCGCATGGCTGCAGCACGTTCCCTTCGAAGGCCCTGGTCTGATCGCCGACTGGATGGCGGCGCGTCAGTTCTCGTTTCCCCGCATCGCGCTGTGGGCCGGCGAGCCGCTGCCGGATCCGCAGACCCTGGACCTGCTGGTCGTGATGGGCGGGCCGATGAATGTCGATGAGACCGATGCCTACCCCTGGCTGACAGCAGAGCGGGTCTTCATCCGGCGGGCGATTGACGCCGGTGTGCGCGTGGTGGGTATCTGTCTGGGGGCGCAGCTCATCGCACGCGCCCTGGGCGCAAGGGTCTACCGCGGGCCGCAGCCGGAGATCGGCTGGTTTCCGGTAACCCGCACCGCCGCGACTCACCCGGTCTGCGACGGCTTGCCGGTCTCGTTTCAGGCCTACCACTGGCACGGCGATACCTTCGAGCTACCGGACGGCGCAACGTGCATTGCCGGCAGCGCGCTATATGCCAACCAGGTCTTCATCTGGGGTGAACGCGTGCTCGGATTGCAATGCCATCTGGAAACGACCCCGCGCAGCGCGCAGGACATTATCGACCACACGACATTCGAGCCGGGGCCGACGGTCCAGTCTGCGGAGGCCATGCTGGCCGACACCGCGCGGTTCGAGACCCTGCGACCGATCTTGTTTGACTTGCTGGATCGCCTGGTTTCGACTTAGCGGCAACAAAAAAGGGCGCCGAGGCGCCCTTGATCGCATCCGCTGCTGAATCAGGCGGTCTGGGCCATCCAGCCGTTCACCGCCGGGGTGATCACCGACCGAGTGCGGTGACCCGCCAGTTCGGCGAGGTAAGTGTCCAGCCATTGCTGGGCCTCTGCCCGGCCGTTACGACGGTGCTCATCCATGTTGTTGCGCATGAAAGGCGACATCGCCAGGAAATCCTCGATATCGCGCACATGCAGCCGCGCCAGCGACCGGCGCATGCCCACGCCCATGCGCTCGACCATGTAGGCATTGAGGCGTTGCTCGAAGGCATCTTCCGGTAGTGCCAGCATCGGTTTGCCAAAGTGGATCGCTTCGCCGGCCAGCTGATTGCCGGAGGTGCCGACCACGGCCTTGGCGCTGGCCAGATCACGAACGAACTCGGCATTGGCCGGGGCCTTGAACAGCAGGTTGTCGTCCTGGCCGCGACGATCGGTGCCGTAGACGATGACCGGGCGGTCGCACTTGCGCAGCGCTTCTTCCACGCGCGGACGGAACAGGTGCTTGCCCTTGTTGAAATAGGCCAGAAGGTGTTCGCTCTGCGTGGGTACCACGCCTAACACTTCGTCGCGCATCAACGGACCGATCACACGGGTCCGTGCATCCTTGGGTGTCGCCGGATAGAAGCTGGAAATCAGAATGCGGTCGGGCTGGCCCATCAGATAGCGATAGCCCATCGCGTCGCGCAGGCCGGCGGTGCGCAATTCCCAGGGGAAATGCGGCTCGCAATGCGCAATCACGCCCACGTGATCAAAGCTAATGGTCGGAATACCCATCGCTTCGGCCGCGCGCAGCGTCCAGGCTTCCGAGTCCGAGATCACCACATCCGGACGAAACCGGGCGAACTCGTTCATCAAGGCCTGCATGCCATCCATCTGGAACAGCAGGTCGGCAATCGGCTTGAGATTCCGCGCCACGGTCTTGCGTAGTGAATACCGTCCGCTCGCACCGTAGTGATAACGGAACAGCGGGATCTCGGTTGTTGGAAACTGGGGCGCAAGCACCTTGTAAGCGTCCGCCGAGGCGAACACGCGCACATCGTGCTGCTCCATCAAATGGGGCAATACCGTCGCGGTTCGCATCGCGTGACCGCGGCCGTATCCCATCACTCCGTAGGCAATTCGCATCGTGGATTCCCTGCTACAGGTTTCCCCCACGCTACTCAGTGAGTTTGATCGATCCGTGACACTTGTATGAACGACTGATGACGTGGCCAACCCGTCTACGCTCAATGTCGGCAGTCGTCCTCCTTAAATTCGACGCTGACACTTTCCAACTGACCGGACTCGTTTTCGGTGAGTTGCACGTTCGGACACGGCACATTTGGCGCTCGAGGTGAAATCACGAAGCTTGCCATTCGCTGGCCAGGGTTCGCTTGCTCAAGAAGAACCATCAAGTTCCTGGTTTCGGGGGTTTTCGCCAGATTTGCGTTCACGCTTTTCATCAAAGAGCTTGTGACCTTAAACACCTGATCCGGCTCAGCGACACGCGCTACAAAACCGCAGGTGTCGACACCATTGCAATCGAAATTCTCCATGTAAGTCGATGCAGGGACTAAGTTGCTTGTAAAACCGGCCGCTGCCGCGGATTCGACCCGTTGCGAAAGCGCGCGCGTCCAGGTTGTTGGCAAAGGTTCGCTGGGCTGCGTTTCGAGAGTAACGGCCTCCCCTCGCGGCGTGGTCGGTTCGCTACTTGGATCAGTCATCGGCACCTGAACAAGGGTTGTGGTCGTGGTGAGGGCCGCGAAAGCAGGCTCGTCGGCGGGCTCCTCCAGCGGCCCGGCGCTTACAGGCGGCGGGGGCGAGGGACGGTCGGGGTTAGGAAGCACGAAAAGCACGATCACCGCGCAAAGTGCGCCGCACCCAATGAGCAGTCTCCATCGCATCGTGTCGCCCCCAACTGTGAATTAGAACTCGATTGTCTCAGTCCGGCCGGCTTCGATTTCGACCGTGGTTGCGCCAGAAAACTCGATGCCGTCCTGTGTCAGCGGGTCGTCCAGCCGGCCCTGGCAGGTGAAGGCGGCGGTGTAGCTGCCCTCCGGCAGGAAACCGACGGTGTAGCTGTACTCGCCAGACACGTCGTCCAGTTCCACGGCGCCGTAGGTGATGGCGTCGTCCACCGAGTTGTCGAGGTCGCTTACGGTGGCATTGCTGCCCGAGAACACGTAGACGACATTGCCGATGTCGTTGTTGCCGCCGTTGTCGCAGTCGGCATCGGTGATGGAGGCCTCGGCGACCGTGCCGCTCAGGGTGCCGGCGTCGTCATCAAGCACCAGGCGCAGGCGGGGCGCGAGTCGGTAGTCGGTGGACGTGCCGGTGGGCTCCAGAATGGAGCGGCGCAGGTCGAAGTCGATGGTCAGTGCGGTGCGCTCGTCTTCTTCAACGGTGAAGTTGCGCGAGACGCTACGGCTGCCCCCGCCGGCGGAACTGAGCACCAGCGGAAACTCGCCGCCATCCGATAGCGTAATCGTGGAGTCGGAGGTGCCCGCCGCCGCGTTGATCAGCAACCGGACGCCGGTGTAGGTGCCACCCGGCGTGTCGTCATCCGAGACCAGCGTGACGGTGCGGCCGCCAGTGAGATCGGTGAGATTGATGGTCCGGGCTTCGTCGAATTCGTAGGTCTCGGCCGCGCCGGCCTCCGTGAGCAACTCGACACCGGTGATCTCGATATTCACCGCCGTGGCGTCATCCGCCGGCGCGTCGGTCAGGCGGATCTGCAACTCGCCCTCGCAGGCAGCCAATAGCAGTGAAATCAGCGCCACGAACAGCGCTCGGGGGAAGCATCGTCGAATCATTCCATGAATCCTGATGGTGGTCGTGGGCCCGGGCGCGATCACGTTGAAACCCGCCGATGGCCCATTGTAAGTGGAACCGATGGCGGATGATGGCGGCCGTATACTGACGCCACTTCTTCCATGGATGCCCTGTATGACAGGTCTCTTCGAAGTTGACGCCCTGATCGCCCTGGTCACCTTGACCGCGCTCGAGATCGTTCTGGGTATCGACAACATCATTTTCATTTCGATCCTCGCCAGCCGCCTGCCGGTGGAGCAGCAGGCTCGCGCCCGCACGCTGGGCCTGGGCGTGGCGATGTTGACGCGGGTGCTGTTATTGCTGTCGCTGACCTGGGTCATGAAGCTCACGGCGCCGTTGTTCGCGGTGCTGGGTCACACGGTGTCGGGCCGCGATCTGATCCTGATCGGCGGCGGTCTGTTCCTGTTGGCCAAGTCCACGCTGGAAATCCATCACAAGCTGGAAGGCGACGATGAATCCCACAGCGCGGCCAAGGCGGTGGCGAGCTTCACCGGCGTGATCATTCAGATCATGATTCTGGACATCGTGTTTTCGCTGGATTCGGTGATCACGGCGATCGGCATGACGGACAACGTTCCCGTGATGATCATCGCCATCGTCCTGGCCGTCGGCTTCATGATGATCGCCGCCGGTGCGGTGTCACGCTTTGTCGACAACCATCCCACGGTGAAGATTCTTGCGCTGTCGTTCCTGATACTGGTGGGCGTGGCGCTGATCGGCGAAGGCCTGCACTTCCATATTCCCAAGGGCTACATCTACTTCGCGATGGCGTTCTCGATCGCGGTGGAGATGGTCAACCTGCGCGTGCGCAAGGTGCATCGACCGGTGAAGCTGCATGGGCCGAAGTCGGGGGATGCATGAGCGATGCAACCGGTCCGGGCAGCCGCCGCCTGGATATCAGGCCGGCGCGCCTGGGCGATGTGCCGGCGATCCGCCGGCTGGGTTCGATCGCGTATAGCGAGCAGGACAATTACACCGTCGAGCAGATCTCGGCCCAGATACGCTGGTTCCCCGAGGGGCATCTGGTCGCCGTGCATGACGGCGACGTGGTCGGCTACTGCGCGAGCATCCGGCTCCCTGAGAGCCGCGCGCTAGCGCCGCATACCTGGAAGGGCATTACCGCCAATGGCTACGGCAGCACGCATGAGCCGGAAGGCGACTGGCTCTACGGCTACGAGGTCATGGTCGACCGCAGCCACCGCGGGCATCGCCTCGGCCAGCGGCTCTACACGGCGCGCCGCAAGCTCTGCGCGGAGCTGGGCCTCAAGGGCGTTGTGTTCGGCGGGCGCCTGCCGGGGTTTGCACGGCGGCATGAGCAGTATCCGTCGGCTCAGGATTACGTGGATGCGGTGAAGGCCGGCGACCTGCGTGACCAGGTCATGAGCTTCCAGCTGCGCAACGGTTTTGAGCCCATTGGAGTGTTGCCTGGCTACGATCCCACGGACCGCGCCTCGCTGGGCTATGCCGTGCATCTGGTCTGGCGCAATACCCACGACCAGCCCCGCTCGCGGCACGCGGCTTATGCCCCGGACCGGCCGGCCTCCACAGTGCGGATCGCCTCGGTGCAGTACTTGCAGCGCGGCATTGAAGACTGGGCCGCGTTCGAGCGCATCGTGACGTACTTTGTCGACACGGTCGCCGACAATCGCTGCGATTTCGTGGTTTTTCCCGAGTATTTCACGGTCCAGTTGCTGTCAATCGAGAACGCCGCCTTGTCGCCGCTGGAATCGATTCGCAAGCTGGCTGAGTACGCTGATCCGGTGCGCGATCTGCTGCAGCGTCTGGCGCTGCGCTACAACGTCAACATCATCGGCGGCTCGCATCCGGTCGAGCAGGCCGATGGCAGCCTGCTCAATGTCGCGTGGATATGTCTGCGTGATGGCTCGGTGCACGAACAGGCCAAGATTCACCCCACCCCGGGCGAGCGCTACTGGTGGCAGATCACCGGCGGCAGCGCCGTGCGGGCGATCGACACCGACTGCGGGCCCATCGGCGTGCTGATCTGCTACGACTCGGAATTCCCGGAGCTCACCCGGCATCTGGTGGACCAGGGCGCCAATCTGTTGTTCGTGCCGTTCTCCACCGAGGAGCGCTACGGCTATTTGCGCGTGCGCTACTGCTCGCAGGCCCGCTGCATCGAAAACCAGATCTACGTGGCCACCGCCGGCAATGTCGGCAATTTGCCGCGCTACTTCAACATGGACATGCATTACGCCCAGTCCGGCATCTACACGCCCTGCGACTTTCCGTTTGCGCGTGACGGTATCGCCGCCGACACCACGCCGAATGTAGAGATGATCGCCTTCGCCGATCTCTCGCTCGATGCGCTGGTGCAGGCCCGCAAGTCCGGCACCGTGCAGAACCTGAAGGATCGCCGGCACGACCTTTATTCCGTGCGGTGGGGCGGCGGTCGCGCCGGCCAGACGCGCAGCAACTGACGCCTGCGGTGTGACGCCCGGACAGGTAGAATTCGCAGCCATGGATGGCGATATCACCACCATCGTTGACCCGCTCAACGATGCCCAGCGCGAAGCCGTCACGGCCCCTCTCGAACATCGACTGATTCTCGCCGGTGCCGGCAGCGGCAAGACCCGCGTGCTGACCCACCGCGTGGCCTGGCTCATGGGGGTCGAGGCCGTGTCGCCGCTGTCGATTCTGGCGGTGACCTTCACCAACAAGGCCGCGAAGGAAATGCGTGCGCGCATTGAATCGCTGGTGCAGTTCCCGACACGGGCGATGTGGGTGGGCACGTTCCACGGCATCGCCCATCGCATGCTGCGTCTGCATGCCAAGGACGCCGGCCTGGGGCCTTATTTCCAGATCCTCGACGCCGATGACCAGCAGCGGCTGGTCAAACGGCTGCTCAAGGGCATGGACCTGCCCGACGACCAGTGGGCGCCCAAGCAGGTCACCGGGTTCATCAATGCCCGGAAGGAAGAGGGCTTGCGCCCTGGCGATCTGGATGACCGTGGCGAGTACACCCGCCGCACGCTGATCCAGATCTACGGCGCCTACGAGGATGCCTGCAAGCGGGCCGACCTGGTGGACTTCGCCGAGTTGCTGCTACGGGCTCACGAGTTGTGCCGCGATCAGCCGCAGATCCAGGCGCATTACCGCAATCGCTTTCAGCACATCCTGGTCGACGAGTTTCAGGACACCAACAAGCTGCAATACGCCTGGCTGCGTGTGCTGGCGGGCGACCGCGCCAAGCTGTTCGTGGTCGGCGACGATGACCAGTCGATCTACTCCTGGCGCGGGGCACGGGTCGAGAACATCATTCGCTTTCCCAAGGATTTCGCCGGCACGCAGACGGTGCGGCTGGAGCAGAACTACCGTTCGACCGGGCATATCCTCAAGGCCGCCAACACGCTGATCGCTCACAACAGCGGCCGGCTCGGCAAGGAATTGTGGACCGAGGACCCGGACGGTGCGGCCATCCAGGTTTACCGCGCCTACAACGAGCGCGACGAGGCCGAGTTCGTCGTCAACCGCATCCAGGCCTGGGTCTCCGCCGGTGGACAGCGCAGCGACTGCGCGATTCTGTACCGCTCGAATGCGATGTCGCGGACGCTGGAAGAAGCGTTGCTCACCGCGCAGATGCCCTACCGCGTCTACGGCGGCCTGCGCTTCTACGAGCGCGCCGAGATCAAGGACGCCCTGGCCTATCTGCGACTGATCGAGAACCGCGGTGACGACGCCGCCTACGAACGTGTCGTCAACCAGCCCACGCGTGGCATCGGTGCCACGACGCTGGAGAAGATCCGCTACCGGGCCCGGCGCGACCAGCTGACGATGTGGACGGCCTCCGGCATCACCGCCGATGAGCTGCCGGCGCGCGCCGGCAATGCGGTACGCGGGTTTCGTGATCTCATCGACCGCCTGGCCGAGGAGACCGCAGACCACACCCTGGGCGAGCAGATCAATCATGTGATCGAACAGGCTGGGCTGCGGGCGCATTACGGCAAGGACAACACCGAGCAGGCCGAGGCGCGCGTCGAGAATCTCGACGAACTCGCCAACGCTGCCCGCGGCTTCGAGCCCACCGAGGGCGACGAGGAATTGCCCGCGCTGTCGGCGTTTCTCGCCCATGCGGCGCTGGAAGCCGGCGAGTCGCAGGCCGGTGAATGGGAGGACGCCGTGCAGCTCATGAGCCTGCATGCGGCCAAGGGCCTGGAGTTTCCGGTCGTGTTCATGATCGGGCTGGAAGATGGACTGTTCCCGCATGAACGCGCCATCGGTGAAGGTGGTCTCGAAGAGGAGCGCCGGCTTTGCTACGTGGGCATCACCCGGGCCCGCGAACAGCTGGTGATCTCGCATGCCGAAAGCCGGCGGCTTTATCGCAACGACCAGTTCTGCGTGCCATCGCGGTTTCTGGCAGAGCTGCCACCGGATTGCGTCGAGGAGGTTCGGCCTCGGGTTTCCGTTAGCCGACCGCTGGGCTACGGCGCCAGCGCGGGCCTGCGGCAGACCGAATCGGCCGGGTTGAAGCTGGGACAGCGCGTGCTGCACAAGAAATTCGGCGAGGGCATCGTGCTGTCGCTCGAGGGTGAAGGCGAACGTGCGCGGGTGGAGGTCCGTTTTGAATCGGCGGGCTCGAAGTGGCTTATGCAGGCCATCGCCAAACTGGACCCGATTTAGCCAGATTCTTGGCCGGCTTGCCTCGCTTCGGTCTGCGCGCTCGCCAGTAGCAGCATGCGGATCAGGTCCTGCACGTCATGGCCGTGGATATCCGCAGCGTGCAGGTCGGAACTCCAGCGATAGCGGACAGCGCCGGAGAGCTCGTCGCGCAATTCCACGCAGGGACAGCCGCGGACCAGTCTGGCGTGAACCCGCAGGCACATCAGTGGGCCCCGGATTGCCCCGGCTGTGCGGACAGCGTTGCCATCGCGGTCGGGAGTGCGGAGGCCGCGTCGATCACCAGGTCGGGTGCTGCGCGCCGGAGGATGTCGGATGGCGTGCGTCCATACAGCAGGCCGATGGTGTGGATGCCCATGCGCTGCGCCATCGCGAGTTCGGCCGGATCGTCGGATGCGAAGGCGATACCTTCCTCCGATTGCGAGCGCAGCCGGTCTGACAGCGTTTCCAGCAGGCTGGGTCTGCACATCCGGCATTGTGGAGCCGGGGCGGTGAAAATGCTGTCGACGGCCTGGCGGAAGGAATAGTGCTCCAGCAGGGCCTGGGCGCCATCCGGTCCGATATGCGTGAGGTAGTGCAGGTGGTTGTTGTCTGTTGCCTGCAGGCTGGCGACCGCAATGCGCGCCCCCGGATAAAGCCCGTAGGCCCGCCGCCCCCGGCAGGCGAACAGACGTTGATAACGCGAGGTGAACTCATCCAGTCGGCCGGGGGCGTCGTCCTGAAGCAGGGTGATGGCCGCATCGGTGAAGGGCACGTTCACCACCCAGTCCAGAGCCCGGTCCGGTTCGGGTGCGTAGCCCATCTCCTGCAAGGTGGTGCGCAGGCAGTATTCGATGGCGGGCATGGGATTGAGCAGCAAATTTTCGAGATCGGCGACGAGATGCATCGGGGTTCCTGATCGGAGCGATGCATATACGCTATTGCGAATCGTTCGTATTTACAACCCTTAGTCTTAACCACTCATCAGGACGGGACCGGCATCACAGTCCATGTCCGGATTTACCGGCATTTTTCGTTCATTGAACTTCATACTAAGAGACCGCGGCATGAGAACCCGGTTGTTTCTGAACGACGCCAACACGATTTTTGCGATTGACGCCTGCGGACCGGACATCGGCGCGGGGAACCGTTTGCTGCGTCCACTATTGCGCGGCGCGCTCGTTGCGCCCGAGGCGGTCCAGGCGTTGTTGCAGACCTACGGAGGGACGTGGGTCACCAATCGCGGAATCAAGCGTTATCCACGACGTGAATCACTACGCTCATCCAGTGAGCTGGAGCGGCGGGTGGCTGAACTTGCTGCCACGCGGCAGAGGGCCAGCACCTGAGGCGGTTGCTGGGTCGGATCAGGAATCGAGCCGGCGAAAGAAGCTCTCGATGCCGTTTTCGTACAGGCGGGCCATCCGGTCCTTCACCCGATTGAAGTTGGATTCCGGCCCGATGATGACCCGGTAGACGGTTCGCCCATCATCAAGCTGGGCGGATTCAACGCGTGATTCGATGCCCAGTAACGCGATCTCGGCGCGGCGCGTTTCGGCATCCCCTTGCCGGGCGAAGCTGCCGGCCTGAATGGCGTAGCGCAGATCCGCAGCGGGCGCGGGGGCCGGGGTGTACTTTTCCGTGCGCGGAACCAGCTGGAAGTTCGGCAACATCTCGTAGAAGGTGAAGCGCGCTTCCTCCTTGGGAGGCAGTTCCGGCTCGGGGGTCGGTGGCGGCGTGGACGCCCGCGGCGTGGGGGCTGATGGCAGCGCACGGTCGCCGGAGTCCGGGCCGTTAAAGACGTACAGCATGACCGCGATCACCAGCCCGAACGTCATGCCGACGAGCAGCCATAACCACCCCGGCAGGCCCTGCGGTTTTGGTTGTGTCTTGGTCTGCCGCCGTCTCTGCGCAGGCTTCTTGCGATTCGCGTAGTCCTTGCCCATTGCCTTACATCGACTCCGGCGCGCTCACGCCCAGCAGCCCCAGCCCGTTTGCCAGCACCTGACGCACCGCCACGACCAGGGTCAGTCGTGCCTGGGTGAGTTCCGGATCGTCGGGCAGCAGGAATCGGTGGGCGTTGTAGTAGCTGTGGAACTGCTCGGCCACATCACGCAGGGCGTTGGCAACGATGTTGGGCGAGTACTGCGCTGCGGCCTGCTCTACGCGCTCGGGGAATGTCGCCAGCAAACCCATCACCGCGGTTTCGTGCGGTTCGGTTAGCCGGGCCAGGGCTGCCCGGCCCGTCATGGCGTCGAAATGGATGCCGGCATCCGTCGCCTGTTGCAGCACGCTGCAGATGCGCGCGTGCGCGTACTGGATGTAGTAGACCGGATTGTCGTTCGACTGCGAGGTCGCCAGCGCCAGATCAAAATCCAGCGGCTGGTCGGAGGAGCGCATCACGTAGAAGAACCGGGCGGCATCGACACCGACCTCTCCGCGTAGCTCACGCAGGGTCACGAACTCACCGGCGCGGGTGGACATGCCGACCTTCTCGCCGGCCCGGAACAGGCTGACGAACTGCGACAGCCGGACAACCAGCGCCTCGTCGCTGCCGGTTAACGCTTCGATCGCGGCCCGCATGCGGGCGATGTAGCCGTGATGATCCGCACCCCAGACATTGACCAGGGTGTCGAAGCCGCGCTCAAGCTTGTTGAGGTGGTAGGCGATATCGGTTGCGAAATACGTGTAGGCACCATTGGCCCGCACCAGCACGCGGTCCTTCTCGTCGCCCATTTCGGAGGATTTCAGCCACAAGGCGCCATCGCGTTCGGCGGTGTGGCCCGACGCCTTAAGCCGGTCCAGCGCGTGCTCGACCGCGCCGTCCTGCACCAGGCTGGCTTCGGAAAACCAGCGGTCGTAAACAATGCCGAAGCCCTCGAGATCGTCCCGGATATCGGCGAGCTGGCTGTCCAGTCCGGCGGCGTGGACGATCGCGAAGCCCTCGCCCAGCAGCGTCTTCATTTTTGCGATCAGGGCGTCGACAAAGGCGTCCTTGTCGCCTGCCGGGGCGTCGTGACCGATGCCGTTGACAATGGCCGCCCCGGAATGGACGAAACGGTCGCCGTGTGACTGTTCCAGATTCCGGGCGATCTCGCGGACGTACTCGCCCTGATAGCCCCCGGTGGGAAAAGCCACGGTGACTTGATGGAGTTCCAGGTACCGCACCCAGATGCTCGCGGCAAGAATGTCCATCTGCCGTCCGGCGTCGTTGACGTAGTACTCACGCCCGACGCTGTGGCCGGCGGCTTCCAGCAGATTGGCAACGCAATCCCCCAGGGCCGCGCCCCGGCCGTGGCCAACGTGCAGCGGCCCGTTGGGGTTGGCCGACACATACTCGACCATGACTTTGCGGCCACTGGGCGCCGCGGCGCGTCCGTAGGCTTCGCCTGCGTCCAGCACCTGGCCCACCACGGCCGTGGCGGCGTCGCTGGTCAGGAAGAAGTTGATGAAACCCGGGCCGGCGATCTCGACCTTTTCGACCTGCGGCGAGTTCGGCAGTGCGGCGACAATGGCTTCGGCGATCTGGCGCGGGTTCGCACGCGCGCTCTTGGCGCTGGCCATCGCCACATTGGAGGCGAAGTCGCCGTGGGATGCATCACGGGTCCGCTCAATGCCAATGCGGTCGGGCTGCTCCAAGCTGGGAAACGGGCCCGCTGCCACCTGGGTAAGAGCGGTGCGCAACAACTCGGCGATATGGTCCTGCATACAAGCGCCCGGATTCAGCGAAAAAGGCCGCGCATTCTAACCCGGATGCGACGCCCATCCGGAGCCAGCGATGAAACCTTCAGAGCATGGACTGCGGATCGACATCAACGCTCCAGCGCAGAGATCGCGCCAGCTTCAGCGCGCCGATGGCCGCGATCCAGCCGGAGAGACCGCTTTGTAGCGGCGCTCGCCGATCGCACTCCAGCAGCAATTGCCCGCGATGGCGGCCGGCCCGGCGAGCCATGGGTGCCGGTATCGGATCCCAGATCGCGACCGATGGATCGAACAGCCCGCGGCCGATTCGTGCTGATTCGCCCAGCCAGGCCAGCACGGCATCTTGGGCTGCGCCTTCGGCGCGAAGCATGACGAAATGCCGGGCCGGAGGCATACCCGCTTCGCGCCGTTCGGCCAGGGCCATACGGGAAAACCCGCTGTAGTCGCCACGCACCAGCTGCTGCAGCAATGGGTGATCGGGGTGATGCGTTTGGATCAGCACTTCGCCAGCCCGCTCGGCCCTGCCTGCCCGGCCCCCCACCTGAAATATGCCCTGTGCCATCCGTTCGGCGGCCCGGAAATCGGCGCTGAACAGTCCCTGATCGGCGTCGACCACGACAACCAGGCTCAGGTTCGGAAAGTTGTGGCCCTTGGCCAGCATTTGCGTGCCGATCAGGATTCGCGCGTCCCCGGACTCCGCCCGCGCGATACGGGCATCCAGTTCGCCAACGCGGCGTGTGGTGTCGCGGTCGATCCGTAGGACGGCTTCGCCGGCAAAACGGCGGGACAAGGCATGCTCCAGCCGTTCGGTGCCGGCGCCGATCCCCGCAAACTGACGGTCGCCGCAATCCGGGCAGCGCTGCGGCGGACCGGTTTCGAGGCCGCAGTGGTGGCAGCACAGCCGCCCGCGGCCCCGGTGCAGCGTGAGGTGGGCATCGCAGCGAGAGCAGTCGGCGACCCAACCGCAGGTGTGGCACATCACCGCGGGCGCATACCCCCGGCGGTTGAGAAAGACCAGCACCTGGCCGCCAGCCTGCAAATGCGTTTCGATCTGCGACTGCGATTCAAAGCAAAGACCGTGATCGAGTTGCTGCGCACGCACGTCCAGCAGCCGAACCCTGGGCAGCTCGGCGCCGCCGGCCCGGGACGGCAGCACCACACGATGGAACTGCCCGGCGTCGACCAGGTGCAGCGATTCCAGGCTGGGCGTGGCAGACCCCAGGAGTATCGGTACATTGCGCTGCCTGGCCCGCCAGATCGCCACGGAGCGTGCCGAGTACCGGCACCCGTCCTCCTGCTTGAAGCTGCCGTCGTGTTCTTCGTCGACGATGATGAGGCCGAGCCGCGGCATCGGCACGAACACCCCTGAGCGGGTGCCGATCACGACCTGCGGATGGCCCGCGCGCGCCGCCAGCCATTGCTCCGCACGTTCTCCGTCCGCCATGCCCGAGTGCAGAACGCAAGGCTCCAGCCCGAGTCGGGCACGGACGCGCTCGATCATGCCGCCCACCAGCCCGATCTCCGGCACCAGAATCAGGCACTGGCCGCCTTGCTCGACGACCTGCCGGGCGGCGTGCAGATAGACCTCGGTTTTGCCGCTGCCGGTCACGCCGTCGACGAGGGTGGCGTGAAAGCCGGTGCCGCGATCGCCGATTCGCTGCAGCGCCTCGGACTGCGCGGCGGACAGCGCAGGCGCCGGAGCGGCTGCGGCAGGCTGTTCGCCGCTGCTGTCGGTCACCTGCCGGACCAGGCCCAAGCTCGCCAGGCGCTCCAGTCCGCGGCGGTCAAGGCCGCTGACCTCTCGCAGGTGAGCATCGGTGCGTGGTTTCTTCAACAGCGCATCGATCGCGGCCTGTTGCCGTCGGCCGAGCTTAGTGCTGGTCTGGGACGTGGCCGTTTCGCTGGCATGCCATCGCCACGGTGGCGACCACTCGGCGGGCGCACCCGCACGGAGTCGTACGGGCATCGCCAGCGAGTACACCTCGCCGATGGGCGCCGCAAAGTAGCGGGCGGTCCACTCGATCAACTCGCGATCGAGTGGTTCGAACAACGGGGACGCATCAAGAGCCGATTCCAGGCTGCGCAGGCTGCGTTCGTCCCTGTGGTCGTGCGTTCCCGTCACGATGCCGACCAAGCGGCGCCGCCCAAAAGGAACCTGCACGCGCGTGCCGATGGCGGGTGGGTTCAGATCGCCGGAATCGTAATCAAAGCATTGATATAGCGGCACCGGGACCGCGACTTCAACGATTTTCCGCGACCCGGATGCACGATCTAGCGCCACGTCTCAGCCTGTGGATAACCTTGGGGAAAAGTTGATGTCACCGCCGTTGTCAAGTGAGTAATTTCGCTCATGTTAAGGATCTGTGACGGTAGTGCGCCGCAGCAACCCAATGAATATCAATGACTTACGGAAACGTTTAACATTTTATTCATAATATTGTCTTGTAGCTGCCGGATTTTATGGCCTGCAGAAGCAATGTGAGTAACACTTTCAGTGCTTGCGGAATTCATCGCTTAGACGCTGTATTGGTCGTGATCTTGAGACAGGGATGTCGCCGATCTGCGACAGCGCTTGAATCGGCGGTTGATTCGGGCGCGTGGAACAGCTTCTCGATTCCCAATAAAGGGGGAGCGGGACCGGGGCGGCGTTCATCATCTATTCATGAACAATTCGACGCGGTCTCAACTCGCCTGCGTGTCCTGCCGACGCGCGGCGCTCGCCTTGCTGCGCCTCAGCATCGCCAACGTGCCCCCGATCCAGGCGGGGCTGAACAGCAGACTCAACGCGATCACCGAAATCGTGACCTGATAGGCGAACTCGGTAATCAGGTTCGTGCGCTCCCCGACGGCAGCCAACACAAAACTGAATTCCCCGATTTGCGCCAGCACCGCACCGGCAAGAATGGAATGGCGCCAGGTATCGCCCAACATGCGGAACATCACGGCGTTGACGCCGGTATTGATCACCAGCACGGACAGCAACAGCGCGGCTACGAATGCCCAGTGTTCGATGACAAAGCCAAGGTCGACCAGCATCCCGATGGATACGAAGAAAACCGCCACGAACACCACGCGAAACGGTTCCAGACGATGGTGTACCCATCCGGTTTCCTTGGCGACGCCAACCAGCATGCCGCCCAGGAAAGCGCCCAGCGCCGTGGACAGATCGAACAGACCGGTAATCAACGCGAAACCCAGGCAGACCAGCACCGCGACAAACACCTGAAGCTCCTTGTCGGCGCGAAGCCGCGAGCCCAGGGGCAGCCGGACCTTGGTGCCGCGCATCATCCAGACGAGCAGTGCCGCGACGATGACGACCCCGATGGCCTGCAATGAGATCGTGTGGGGGTCGGGCCGGCCCCCGCCGAGAATCCCGACCACGATGAGCATGGGAATGATGGCCAGGTCCTGGGCCAGCAGCACACCGATGGTGTCTTCGCCCACCTTGGTCCGCAGCCGTCCGGAATCTTCCAGGTAATTCAGCACCACGGCTGTACTGGACAGGCTGATCACGAAGCCCAGCAGAACGATACGCGCCGTCGACCAGCCCACGAGTGTGCCAACGCCCCACATGATCGCAACCGAGGCGGTGATCTGGGCGAGGGTGCCAATCACGGTGATGCGCCAGTTTGCGATCAGCCGCTTGGGCGACGCCTCCATGCCGATAAAGAACAGCAGGAACATCACGCCGAATTCGCCCAGCCGCGCCACCGCATGCTGATCCGACATCATGCCCAGCCCGTAAGGGCCAAGAATGACCCCGGCCAACAGATACCCGACGACATGCGGCTGTTTGAGGATGCGCGAGGCCAGACCCACCGCGAGGATGACCAGCAGGGCCGCGACCAGCTTGAGCATGAGGGGGTCGAGATGCATGGCTCCAGTATGTCGCAACCCATACCGGCATAGAAACGGCCGCAGTTGCCGGCTGCGTCATCGCTTGCGCACGCGCCTTGCAGGTCGCATGTTTGGCTTATGCAGGCATCTCGACAAACGGCGGAGGCGCTGGATAGCGCCGACCCGCTGGCAGCCATTCGCGAGCAATTCGAGCTACCGCCGGCGGTGATTTATCTCGATGGTAATTCGCTTGGTCCGCTAACCGCCGCGTCGGCGCGAGCGGTGGAGCACAGCTTGAGGCAGGCCTGGGGCGAACAGCTCATCAAAAGCTGGAACACCGCGGGTTGGGTGGACCTGCCGCGACAGACCGGCCAGCGAATCGCGCCGCTGATTGGTGCCGGAGTGGACGATGTCCTGGTCGCTGACTCGACGTCAGTTAATCTTTACAAGCTGTTGGCCGCAGCGCTGACGTTGTCACCCGATCGCCGCACGATACTGACCGAAGCCGGCAATTTTCCGACGGATCTTTACATCAGCGATGCGGTGTCGCAGCGCCGACCAGGTGTGCAGGTACGCCGGGTCGAGGCTGACGGACTACTGAATGCGCTCGACGCCAGCGTGGCGGTCGTCGTGCTCAGCCATGTGAACTACCGCAGCGGCGCACGCCACGACATGGCGGCGATCAATGCGCGTGCCCATGCTGTGGGCGCTGTGGTGCTGTGGGATCTGGCCCATAGCGCGGGTGCGATCCCGGTGGATCTGGCCGGCAGTGGCGCTGATCTCGCCATCGGATGCGGCTACAAATTTCTGAACGGTGGACCGGGCGCGCCCGCTTTTCTATACGTGTCGCCGCAGCTCCAGGACCGCTTGCACAACCCGATTGCGGGCTGGTTTGGCCACGCCAATCCGTTCGCTTTCGAGGACCACTACCGCCCGGCGCCGGGAGTGGACCGCTGGCAGGTGGGCACCCCGCCGGTGCTGAGCCTCGCGAGCCTGCATGCCGCGCTGGAACCGTGGTCGGCAATCAGTATGGCCGATGTCGCGCAGAAATCCGTGCAGCTGTTCGACCTGATGGCAGCCTGCTTTGACGGTCCTTTGGCCGGCCTTGGATTCGACCTGATCACGCCAAGACAGGCGGAGGCCCGCGGCAGCCAGATCAGCCTGCGTCATCGACATGCCTGGCCGATCTGCCAGGCGTTGATTGCAGAGGGCGTGGTGGGCGATTTCCGAACCCCTGACGTCTTGCGCTTTGGCCTCACGCCGCTCTACTTGCGTCATGTGGATGTCTGGGATGCCTGCGAGCGACTGAGTCAGATCATGGCCACCGGCCGGTGGCGCCTGCCTGAGTTCCAGGCCCAACATCGAGTGACCTGACATGACACCGTTTGCCAGACGTGGACTCGCCTTATTCGCCGCCGGTTTGCTGGGGGCCTGTGCCAGCCAGCCACCAGAGGGGGATACGAGAACCGGAAGTCCTTCGCGGTCGGCTCCGCTGAGTTGGTCTCAGGTCCAAGCCATGCCGCTCCCGGCGCCCGGCGAGCGCCTGCACTACGGACCGGCATCGCCGCAGTATGGCGAGTTGCGTCTGCCTGCTGGGGCCGGCCCGCACCCCGTGGTCGTGATGATCCACGGCGGGTGCTGGCTATCGCAGTTCGACCTGACGTACTTCAGCCACCTGGCCGCTGCGTTGACACAACAGGGATTCGCGACCTGGTCGATTGAATATCGGCGTATCGGTGATCCGGATGGCGGCTGGCCGGGCACATTCCTGGATGTCGGCGCGGGGATCGATCACCTACGCGAACTGGCGGCGAGCCGGCCCCTGGATCTCGGTCGCGTCGCGACATTGGGTCACTCGGCGGGTGGTCAGCTGGCACTGTGGGCCGCCGCGCGCGACGACGCCCACAGCCTGCTGCCGGCCGATCACGCGCTGCCGATTCGCGCTGTGGTGGGCTTGGCTCCGATCACCGATATGGAGACTTACCGCGTCGGCCCGGATGGCAGTTGCCATGCGGCCGTGGATCAGGTGATGGGCGGTTCGCCTGATGAGCTCGGCGAGCGTTATGCGGCGGTGTCGCCAGCCGCGAGGTTGCCATTGCGCGTGCCGCTGCTGCTCATCAATGGTGCGAGCGATCCGATCGTTTCGCCGGAATCGGTTGAACAGTTCGCGCAGGCCGCGATGTTGGCCGACGACCCTGTTTCACTGCGAATCGTCGCGGGAGAGGGGCATTTCGACCCGGTGATTCCAGGCGGCGGATCTTGGTTGCAGATCACCGGCTTTCTTCACGCTGCGCTCGACAGCGACTGAGCGGAGTCAGGCGTCGGCTTTCGCTGCGCCGCCTCGAAACAGCTCCCAGCAAAGCCGGTCCCGACCCGACTGCTTGGCGATATAAAGTTGGCGGTCGGCGGTCAGCAGCAGGTCATTGCGCGTAGCCGTCACGCCGGGCGGCACTGACGACATTCCGCAGCTAGTCGTCACCCGAAGATCGATCGGCTGGCCGGCCGGATCGTGGAGTCGCAGAACGCGGATGCGTTGCAGTAGCTCGCCGAGCATGCGCTGCGCGTCCGACGCGTCGGCACCATAGAGAAACAAAGCGTATTCCTCTCCGCCCAGTCGCGCGGCGACATCGGTCGAACGGCGACATAGCAGGCGGATCTCCTCGCCGACGCTGCGTATGACTTCGTCGCCGACCACATGGCCGTACTGGTCATTCACCGATTTGAAGTAGTCGATATCAAGAATCGCCAGAGCCACCGGTCGTTCTTCGCGGCGGGCCACCTGTAGCAAGGCCTCGACCTGCTCGCGAAAATATGCGCGTGAGGCCATGCCAGTCAGGTCGTCGTAGTTCGCCCGGTAGGCCAGGTCCGACGTGTCCTTCCATGCACTTCGGGCGGCGTGCTCAACGGCCAAGGCGCCGACAAAGCTGACCAGGCAGATCATCAGCGCGGCGAAAATGTCGATCATCACCGACGGTTGCGGCGCTACCAGGCACAGTTCTGCAAGAATAATCGAACTGGTGACGAGCAGATAGAACACCACGTTGTATCGGGCGGTGAGTCCCGCCAGGGCGCCGAAACCAACGATGACAGTCGCCGGCACCGTGATCGGAATGTCGAAGCCGATGTGGCTGGCGGTTACGCGCAACGCCATCAGGTATGCGATGGCGGAGAGGTTCATCGCCGAAATCACCGCGATCAGGCGCAGACGCAACTGGGTCATCCAGTTCACGCCCAAGCTGAGCAGGGAGAACCCCAAGGTCATCCACCACAGCAATGATGGGATCGATTCGAATGCCGGTCTCGGAACCTGGAAGACGGCGGGCACCACCCATGGCGCGGTCGGCACGATCAAGATGAGCAGTACGATGCCGACCATGCGTCGGCCGCGGCCGGCATGCAGGAACGAACGCTGAAAACGGGTTTCCTGGTCAGGATCGATCTGCAGGAAATGGTTGCGATACCACGTCCGCACCCCGGACCAGGCATCGAGGCCGGTCCAAGCTTTACTCAACTGCATCTGCGCCTACCCCTAATCAACGCAAGGTGTGCCCCGATTGCTCCCCCGAGCATCGAACACCTATCGAAGCGGAAACATAACAGTCATGGGTAAACAATAGAAAAGGCCCGCACGTGGCGGGCCTTTTCCGTTTACGTGATCACAGCTCCTTGAGGCCAGTGATCATCTTGTTGCAAACCTCCTTGGCATCGCCAAACACCATGTTGGTGTTCTCGCCGAAGAACAGTTCGTTCTCGACACCGGAGAAGCCGGTGCCCTTGCCGCGCTTGATCACGAAGACCTCACGGGCCTGATCGACGTTGAGGATGGGCATGCCATAGATCGGGCTGGATTCGTTGGTCCGAGCCGCCGGGTTCACGACGTCGTTGGCGCCGATAACCAGGGCCGCATCGGCCTGGGCGAATTCCTCGTTGATCTCGTCCAGATCGAAGATCATGTCGTAAGGCACCCCGGCTTCGGCGAGCAGCACGTTCATGTGTCCGGGCATGCGGCCGGCGACCGGGTGGATTGCGAACTTCACCTCGACATCGGCCTTGGTCAGCGCCTGCGCGAACTCCCAGAGCTTGTGCTGGGCCTGGGCGACGGCCATGCCGTAACCCGGCACGATGATGACCTTGCCCGCGTAGCTCATCGAGATCGCCGCATCGGAGGCCTCGACCGACGTCATCGTGCCCTGCGGGCCGTCAGACTCCGCGCCGTCACTCGCACCGAAGCCCGAGAACAACACGTTGGCCAGCGAACGATTCATCGCCTTGGCCATCAGCAGGGTGAGCAGTGTTCCGGCGGCCCCGACCACGGTGCCGGCGATGATCATCGCCGCGTTGCCGAGCACGAAGCCTTCGAATGCCACGGCCAGGCCGGTGAGCGCGTTGTAGAGCGAGATCACCACGGGCATGTCCGCGCCGCCGATGGGCGTGGTCATGAACACGCCCAGGGTGAGCGCAATCAGGAAGAACACCGTGATCCAGAACGGTCCAGGGCCGGTAGAGGTCGCCAACGCCAGGCCAATACCGAACAGGAAGATCACCATCAGCGCGTTCACGCCCTGGTGCATCGGCACGGACCAGGCCTTTTTCATCAGGCCCTGCAACTTGGCGTAGGCGATGACGGAGCCCGACAGCGAAACCGCACCGATCACGCCACCGATCACCGCCAGCGCGGCCAGGCCGGCGCCGTGTGAGGTTGCCGCACCGGAGTACAGCTCCACCGCGGAGATCGCACCCGCGGCGCCGCCGCCCATGCCGTTGTAAAGCGCCACCATCTGCGGCATGTCGGTCATCTCGACCTTCTTGCCGGAAATCCACGCCGCCGCACCGCCAATGACGATCGCGGTGACGATCAGCCCGATGTTATGCAGGTCGGGGTAGAAGAACGTGGCCACCACGGCGAGCACCATGCCGATGCCGGCCCACTTGATGCCGCTGACCGCCGTTCTCGGCGACGCCATGCGCTTGAGGCCGAGAATGAACAGGACGGCGGCGACGAAATAACTCGCCTGAATCAGAAAACTCATGCTTGTCCCCTTAGTCCTTGCTCGACTTGAACATCTCGAGCATTCGCTCGGTCACGACGTAACCGCCGACCGCGTTGCCCGCGGCCAGCACCACACCGAGGAAGCCGATGGTCTGTTCAAGAATGGTGTCGGCGTGGCCCAGTGCCACCATCGCGCCGACCAGCACGATGCCGTGCACGAAGTTGGAGCCGGACATCAACGGCGTATGCAGAATCGCCGGCACCTTGCCGATAATCTCGTAGCCGGTGAAGGCCGCGAGCATGAAGATGTACAGGGCGACGAAGCCCGTGAGTGCAAGTTCAGGTGTCACTTGGAGCCCTCCAGAATCTGCTTGGCTTGTTCGTTGACGATCTCGCCATCGTGGGTGAGCAACGCGCCCTTGATGACATCGTCTTCCAGGTCCAGCGTCAGCTCGCCTTCCTTGATGAACAACTCCATCAAATTCAGCAGGTTGCGGGCATACATTTCGCTGGCATGCTCGGCGAGCATGGACGGCACGTTGAGCGGCGCCACGATGGTGACCTCGCCTACGGTGGTCGTCTTGCCGGGTTCGGAGAGTTCGCAGTTGCCGCCGCCTTCGGCGGCCAGGTCCACAATCACCGCGCCTGACTTCATCGACTCGACCATCGCCTTGGAAATGATCTTTGGCGAGGGACGGCCCGGAATCGAGGCTGTTGTGATGACGGCGTCGGCCGCGGCGATGTGTTTCTCCAGCATGGCCTGCTGGGCCGCCTTTTCCTCGTCGTTGAGTTCGCGGGCGTAGCCGCCTTCGGCATCGGCCTTGATGTCCGCCATGACGAACTTGGCGCCGAGGGATTCAACTTGTTCCTTGGCGGCTGTTCGCACGTCGTAGGCTTCGACCATCGCGCCGAGGCGACGCGCTGTGGCGATGGCCTGCAGACCCGCGACACCGGCGCCGATGACCAGCACCTTGGCCGGACGGATAGTGCCGGCGGCTGTTGTCAGCATCGGCAGAAAGCGCTCCAGTTCGCTGGCCGCGATCAGGGCCGCCTTGTAGCCGGAGGCCGCAGCCTGCGAGGACAGCGCGTCCATCGCCTGAGCGCGGGTAATACGCGGGATCAGTTCCATCGCCAGTGTCGTGATCTTGGCCTCGGCCAGGGCTTTCACGATCTCGGGATTGCGATGGGCGTACACGAAGCTGGCCAGGATGGCGCCGGCCTTCATGTTCTTGATGTCGGCCGCCTCGGGCGGGGCGACACGCAGGATCACATCGGCGGATTTGATTGCGGTCGCCTTTGCCTTGACGATTTTCGCGCCCTTGTCCTTGAACGCGGTATCCGGAATTCGGCTTCCCGCACCGGCACCGGTTTGCACGGATACATCCGTGCCCAGGCGGACCACACGATCGACCACAGCCGGAGCCATGGCAACGCGCTTCTCCCCGCTCGCCGACTCCTTGGGTACAAACAGCTTCACAGTCATGTGAAAGCGCTCCTCGGATCAAACAAATTGAATTTTAGGCAACACCAAGCGATCCCCGTGCTCAGGTGAATCGTTCGGTGATTCCCTTGTCGTGTCGTCGATACCGACGCTGTCCAGGCGCTACTTAAGAGAGCTCGGGTCGCGTTCGGAGTATCCACTGGGGAGCGCAAACACGCTGGACTCCAAATTAGGGTGCTCGACCCCTGTGAGCCGTTGTTTGCGTTGGCCTCCCCTGCTATCGATGAGTACCGGTACTCCGGGTAACTTGTCAGCACGAGGGGCGGCGCTGCCAGCAAACCCGGTCGCCTCGCCAAGCTTGGCGAGCAGGGCGTACATGGCCTGTACCGTCTCGTACTCCTCATCCGACAAACCCAGATCATCCGGGTCCGCAACGCAAAGTGTTTCCTTTGCGCCACGTTGCTCGACGACATAGTTCTCGCATTTCACGCCAGCCACGGTCAGCGAGGAGCCTGTGGCCTGTGGTTCCGGCGGTGCGGTTTTTTTCAGTGATCGTCCGCCGGTCATGCGCTGCATCATCTGCTCCGCCATGGCGCGCTGCTCGGGTGGCAGCTTGTCCATTTCGGCTTCCCACTCGGCGCGGGCGGCATCCATCTGCCCTCCGAGTTTCGCGATTCCGGCTTCGTCGATACGGGTGTAGCTCTTGTCGGTAGGGCTGACGATGAACAGGGTGTCCTCGCTGGCCTGGTAGAGCATCCACTCATTCGACTTGCCGCCGTCGATACGCACCGCCCCGTCCACTAGCCGCACCATCGACGCCGCGCTTTCATCCGTGGTGTCGAATGACAACACGGTATCGGCTATGGCGGCGGGTGCTACGCTCGCGGCGCAAAGAAACATCAGGGCGCGCATCAGGAATCCATATGAAGCAGGCAAATATGACCGTCGAAACGATGGACCGGCGAGTCTACTTGATCGATGCCTCGGTTTACATCTTCCGCGCCTGGTTCTCGTTACCGGATTCCATGACCGATGCTGTCGGCCGTCCGATCAACGCGTTGACGGGATTTTCCGACATGCTGAGCCGGCTAATTCGTGAGCGCGGCCCTCGCCAGATCGCGATCGCCTTCGATGAAAGCCTGACCAGCTCGTTCCGGAATCGGATCGATCCCAACTACAAGGCCAACCGCGAATCGGCGCCGGAAGAACTCAAGCATCAGTTCCGGATGGCACGGCAGCTCTGCGATGCGCTGGGTCTCTACCACCTCGCCTGCGAGGAGTTCGAGGCCGACGACTACATCGGCACGCTGGTGCAGGTCGCCCGTGATAGCGGCGCTGCGTCGATCATCGTCAGCCCGGATAAGGATCTCGCGCAGCTGCTCGGCCCGGGCGACCTCATCTGGGACTTCGCCAAGGACGAATGGCTGGATGGCGATGCCATTACCGCCAAGTTCGGTGTCACGCCCAGTCAAATGCTCGACTACCAGGCGCTGGTCGGCGACACCGTGGACAACATTCCCGGCATCGCGGGGGTCGGCCCCAAGGCCGCCATCGCCCTGCTCACTCGGTTTGGCTCGCTCGATGGCATCTACGCGGATCTGGATGCCGTGCTGGCAATGCCTGTGCGGGGCGCCAAACGCCTGCGCAAGCTGCTGGATGAGCAGCGTGACGCCGCCGAGCGATCACGCAAGCTGGCGTGCATCGTCACCGACATCCCCTTGGAATGCGCGGTCGAACGGCTGCAGTGGACGGGCTGCCCACCAGCCGATGCAGACAGCTTGCTCCGAGAAACCGGTCTCGGCACCGGCGCGATCAGTCGGCTGCTGGATGCCTGTGCCAATCTACCCGCCGCCTGATGTTTGGTGCGCCTGCACCAACAGGTTGACGCGCCACGGGTTGTATATCCGACTGTCGGCTTCATCTGGACAATAGACCGGCGTTGGTCATCTCGCAGGGCTGCGGTGATAACGACGCAACTCGGCGAGATGGCGATTCGCCATAGAACATTAAATCAACAAGCGTCGAGAACGGCTTGGTCGGCCTCAGGCGCGGCTTGGAATACGAGGAGACATGGATGCGCAACCTGCGACATCGAGCTTGGTCCGACCTGCTACGGGCAGCGCCGATATTACTGCTCTCAGCCTGTGGCTCGTCCGAGCCGCCGCTTGAAGAGCCTAGCGCGCAGGCTCTTGGATGCGCGGTAGCGGTTTCGACACAAGTGGCCGCTTGCCATTCCGATGCGCTGGCCGATCAGAACCTGTGCCTCGAGACCCAGAACGTGCCGTGCCTGGAGGCGATTGTCCCGGCAGCCAACAGGTTGATCGAACGTGTGGGCGATGCCTGCAACAGCGGCGAGTCGATTCGCCTAGGCGGGTTTGGTCCGGGCTGGGAGCCGGGAGCGTTTGCCCGCCAACAGGCGCAGGGATGTGCGGATGACATCCACCGATTAGTTGCCAGGAATTTTGGCGGACCGCAGGCTTCGCTGGTCACCCAAGGTCCGACCGACGGCGAAGCCAGCTGCTTGCAGGTGGCCTTTGAGCAATCCAGCCACGTCTTTGCTGCGGTTTACGATGACTACGCGCAATGTGCCTTGGATCCGGCTTGCGGTATCGATCCGGCGATGCGGGCGGTTGAGCACCAGACAGATGCGGCCATAGCGGTCGACGCGGCTTGCCCTGCTCGTGGGCTGGGGTCGGTGCTCGGAACGCCCACGATGCTGCATCTGCACCGAGCGGTGACTCAGGCCGAATGTGCCGTCGCCCTTGCGCATGGGGACACCGCTCGGCTGGGGCTTCGGTGTGGTCCTGACAATACGCGTCTTGCGGGCATCGAAATCCGTAACTCCGCTGGAGAACCGGTAGACCAATCGCTGCATGAACTGCCGCGGGGGGAGTCGTTCCAGCTCATCATGGATTCTGATGTGTGGGGCACGAGCTGCGGCGATGGATCCCCGTATGCGCCCTGGTTGCGCTTGGCACCCGAACCCGCACGGATGGATTCGATACTGATTCATCTGGAAGGCGCGGGCGCCTGCGCCGCGGGGACATGCGCTAATACAGACCCCGCCAAATTCCAGTCCTTGGGAGATCATCCGGAGGAGAGTTTCGGCGGCTACATGCGAGTGCGGGCCGATAACCCGTTTGCTAACCGCAGCCTGCTGTATCTGCCGTCTTGCAACCAGGACCTGTTTGTCGGCGGCGGCGTGGACGACCCAGGCCCCGGACCGTCCGGTAGGAGTCCAATCTACCGATACGGTGGGGTGAATCTCCGGGCGGCGCTGGAGATTTTGCGGGACGTGGTCTGGCAGCGCGTGCGCGCCAGCGACCCGCTGGGCTACCGGCCTGACCAATGGGATGTGTTCTTCTCGGGTACGTCATCCGGTGGCTACGGTGTGCAGTACAACCTGCACTATGTCCTTGATGAACTGCGTTGGCGGAACACCGTGGCTCAGGCCCATGCCGCGATCGTGCAAGGTGGTGGGCTAGTCCCGAACTTCGACACCTTCTTTGCGTTGATCGGCCAGACCTGGGGTCAGCAGCCCTACCTGCCGCCGTATTGTTTTGCTGACGAGTGTGCGAAGTCCGATGTGATCATTCCTCGACACCTCGAGCGCCTGCTAGAGGTGAGTCGCCAACGCCTGATGCTCAGTTCGGCACAGAACGACCATACGCAGGCGCGCACCCAGGGATTCATGATCGCGGCCGGCGGTGTGACACTGGCGGACAATCGCGAGCAGTGGATTAACGGCCTGCGCGATGTCTATTGCCAGCTGCGGGGAGACCCGGCGCTGCAGGCCTTTCTGCCAGCCAACCTCGGCGAGGGTATCCACGGATTCATCAACAAGGATGAGTTTTACGACACGTCGCTACCCGAGACCCAGCAGGCGCTCGCCGATGGCGTGCACATTTTCGACTGGATGGATGCGGTCGTGAACGGCGCAATTGACGAGGCCGTGGACCGGGTCGAGGAAGGCGAACTGACGATTGAGCGACCGCGCGTCCAGGGTTTCGCTTGCGGTGTCGCGCCTTAGCGCCGGCGCTGGGTGCCGTTCAGCCATCGTTACTCCAGATGCTCGACCAGCACGTCGGAGTACGTCTGGATACGCGCCACATAGCGAACCGGTTCGTGGCCTCGGGCGTAGCCATATTTGAGCTTGGGATACACCGACTTATCGGATAGCAGCGGCAGGACGGTTTTCATGTCCTCCCATTCATAGGGGCTCTTGCCCATTTCGCGCGCCAGTGACTGGGCGTCGTGCATGTGGGCACGGCCGATGTTGTAGGCGGCGAGTGCCAGATAGGTGAGGTCCGGTTCCTTCACTTCATCGGAAAATCGGCCCTTCATCTTGGCCAGGTACTCGCTTCCGCCATTTATGCTTTGCCGCGGGTCGAGGCGGTCAGTGACGCCCAGTGACTTTGCGGTAGGTTGGGTGAGCATCATCACGCCGCGCACGCCGGTTGGACTCTTGGCCTTCGGGTCCCAGTGCGATTCCTGATATGCCTGGGCTGCGAGCAGAACCGGGTCCACGTTGTGCGTCTCTCCCGCGCGCTGGAAATGGCGGTCGAGCTTGGGGTATCGCTCGTCGATCCGGCGGGTAAACGCCCGCATGTCGACAAAATCAAACTCCTCCGTGGCGGCGAGGTAACGCGTCTGGGTGGCGGACATCAAGGCAGCCGTCTCCGCCTTGCCCAGCCAGGTATTCACGGCCTTGGTCAGTCGCGTCGATTGCAATGGCATGGCCCAGGCGAGATCGCGCAGGCCGGTGAGCGGGAACTCGGCGATCAGGGTCGGGAAGTACCGCCGATTGAGCGCGAAGATATGCGAATCGGCGACCGTGCAATCCAGGGTCTTCGACCACACTTGGCGCAGTAACGATTCGGTGGTCGCATCCGCCGTACTCACGGCGAGGCCTGGTGAGGATTCAGCCAGGGTTGTCAGCGTGTCCGCATAGCTACTGCGCCTTGCGACCTTGAGCGAAACCGACGACAGCGTGTCCAGCGATTTGGCACGGGCGCCATCACGGTTACAGATCACCTGTTCGGTGATTTGCAGCGTTGGCTTGGAGAACGCGAAGCGTTCGGCCCGGGCCGGCGTGACCGTAAGGCCGGCCGCTGCGAGATCGGCCCGGCCGCTGGCAACGGCTTCCAGAACGCTGGCGGTGGAATCGGCCTCTACCAGTTCCAGGGACAGGCCCAGGGACTGTGCAAACGCCGACACCCGGTCGAACTCCAGCCCGGCGGGCTGTCCGAACCGGTCGACGTACCAGGTGGTGGGGGCATTGCGCGTGGCCACCCGCAAGACCCCGGCGGCCTTAATGGCGTTCAGATCACGGACTTCGGCGCCCGGCGGATCAGCCGGGCCTGTCGATATGTCGCCAGCGCCGCAGCCGGCCAGCCATGCCGCGCCGAGCGCGAGCAGAGTTCGGTACAAAACACGTCCCCGTTCATTCCAGCTTCGCCGTCCGACGCTACCAAACCCGGCGTATCGGCAGGGTGAACAGGGAGTGTCAGTCGCGCCGCTGCTGGGCAAGCTTGTCGAAGTCCTTGGCGAAGTCGGAGATGTAATCCACCAGCTTGGCGCGCTGGCGTTCGGTGGTGATGGCGCTGATCGCCGCGGCCAGGTCCAGCCAGCGATCTTCGTTGCGCTGGCGGAGCGCAAGCAAGTGTTCGGGAACAAGCGCGGCATCATCAAAGAGCAGGTGGGCGGCGCGCTCCGCGAAGCCGGGCTCATCGCGGCTTGCAAGCGTGAGCGCGAAGGCATCACGCCAGCGACGCGAATGATCCAGCCACTCGGCGGGCCGGGATTCGCGGGTTCGAGACCAGTCTTCGATCAGCGCCTTTTGATCATCGCTCAGGCGGCCGTAGCGGTCTTCCATCCAGTTCTTCACGCGTTTGACCGCATCCTCGCGTCGGTCCTCGTCTGTCTGGTCTTCCAGTTTTTCGGCCGCCTCTGCGATGTTGTCGTCCACCTCCTCGAGCAGCGAGGCAACCTGCGCGTCGTCCAGCATCGCCAGCAAGGTCACGGTTTCGGGCGTGGCGCGTTCCAGCGTCCGCCTGACATGGCCCTGGATCATCGTCAGCGCCTGTGTGATGTGTTCCCGGCTCAATGGTTGTTGCGCCTGCTCGGCGAGGCTGCGCAAATCTGCAACGTAAAGCGGCAGCTGTTCGTGGCGGTGCCACAACCACAGGGCCTCGAAGCGCGGCTTGAACCAGTCTTCCTGGCGCTGGGTCAGGTCGAAGTATTTGCCGATTTCGCGTTTGGCGAACCAGTCGAGGTGGTTGTAGCCGAACTTCGTCGCGGTACTGCAACCGCTGCCGCTCAGCGCCCAGACGGCAACCAGCCCCGCGACGGCGAAACGCCTGATATGTCGATTCATTTGATCCATTGGTCGAAGCATAGGCTGGCCTGTTCATGCAGAAAGGCGTGTCGTTTCACCAGGGTCGGCACGTCCCGATCGTAGCCCCCGCCAATGACGCAGGCGATGGGCACCGCCCGTTGCAGACATTGTTCGATCACGTAGCGGTCGCGGGCGCGCATGCCGTCGTCGCTCAGCGCAAGGTGACCGAGCCGGTCAGCGACATGGACGTCCGCACCGGCGTCGTAGAGCACGCAATCGGGTTGAAAGCTCTCGACGACCGCTGGAACGTGGTCCGCCAGCGCCTGAAGATAGGCGGCATCCCCGGTATCGCGCGGCAGGGCCACGTCCCGATCACTTTGAGCCTTACGCGCAGGAAAGTTGGTCGCGGCATGAAAGGACAAGGTGAACACGCGGGGGTCGTGCTCGAAGATTCGGGCGGTTCCGTCGCCCTGATGCACATCGCAGTCGATGACGAGTACCCGCGAGGCCCGCCCCGTGTGCAACGCCCAGGCGGCAGCGACGGCGAGGTCATTGAGCAGACAGTAGCCCGAGCCGAAGTCGTGATGGGCGTGGTGGGTGCCGCCTGCGCAATGCGTCGCCAGACCAAGGTCCAGCGCCAACTGCAGGGTATGACAGGTGCCGCCCACGGCCGTGACCGACCGTGTGACCAAGCCGCGGGACCACGGTAGCCCCTGACGCCGGATTTCGGCCGCACTCAGCTCCCCGTGGAGAAAACGCCGGAGGTAGTCGCGACTGTGCACGAGCGCCAACCGCGCGGTGTCGGCGGGTTCCGGCACATGAAACTGGTCGGCCGTCGCGATCCCCTGCGCGAGCAATTCCGCGTGCAGCATGCCGAACTTGCTCATCGGAAACGGATGGCGATCGGGTAGCAACACCTGGGAATAAACCGGGTGATAGACGATGGGCAGGCGGTTCACGAAGCTGAATTGACCATGTGTTTCCCTGGCGTGGTCGCTGGCGAAGCGGCTTGAGCAGCGGCTTAACCGGTGGTGAGGAGCGCCAGCGCCTCATCGCACCACGTGACCCAGCTGTGGTGGTAGAGCACGCCGCTACGTAGTGCCAGATACCGACAGCGCCGGGTGGGGTCGTCGCCCGGTCCGTTGCTGAAATCGCCTTGCTCGATCTGCTGGAACAGCGTGAGTTTGTCGGCATGCAATTGCCGGTGGCGTCGAATTTCGGGCAGTACATGCGCTGCACCGAGAAGTGCCGCGCCACGTACTTTGACCATCAGACTTTCGCGTACGGGCTCGGGGCCGACCGGGGCCTTTAGCCACTCGGTTAGCGCGCCACGGCCGGCATCGGTGATCGCGTACACCCGTTTATCGGGCTTGCCGGATTGTGCGACCGCCTCGGCGGAGACCCATCCGGCTGCCTCCAGCTTGGGCAGTTCGCGATACATCTGCTGGTGACTGGCGCGCCAGAAATAACCGATGGAACGGTCGAAGCGGCTCACCAGGTCGTAGCCGGAGGCGGGCCGCTCGGCCAGCGAAACCAGGATGGCGTGTTTCAATGACATCGGTTGACTATGCAACAAGGTGCATATAACGTCGACCCCCGCATCTGGCCCGCAGAGGATTCCCCGTGAGCGAACGCGTCATCATCGACCGCCAGGGCGACATTGCCCATGTGCGCCTGAACCGCCCGGAAAAACACAACGGCATGGACTTCACCATGCTCAAGTCGGTCGTGAAGACCGGGCAATCGCTGGCCAAGGATCGAGATCTGCGCGCCGTGGTGCTGTCAGGCAACGGACCGAGCTTCTGCGCCGGTCTGGATGTGAAAGCGATGTTTGCCGACCCCAAGCGCATGGCCCACGGCCTCGCGGCGCTGCACAGTCCGGTGACCAACATCTTCCAGCAATGGGGCATGGTCTGGCGGGCGCTGCCGGTGCCGGTGATCGCGACGATTCATGGCAACTGCTTCGGGGCGGGCATTCAGCTGGCGCTGGCCGCCGACATCCGCATCGCGACCCCGGATTCCAAACTCTCCGTCATGGAGGCGAAGTGGGGTTTGGTGCCGGACATGAGCGGCATGGTCACGCTGCGCGAGCTGCTGCCGATGGACGTCGCCAAGGAGCTGACCTTCACCGGGCGCGTGCTGTCAGGCGAGCAAGCCCTGGATCTCGGACTGGTGACGCATCTCGCCGAAGACCCGGCCGCCAAGGCGGAAGAGCTCATCGCCGAAATGCTGACCCGTTCGCCAGACGCCATCGCCGCCGGCAAGGCGCTGATTCACGACGCCTGGCTGGCAGACGAGGCCGGCGCATTGGCGGCCGAACGTCGCTGGCAGCGCAAGCTCATGGGGCGCAAGAACCAGCGTATCGCCGCCAAGCGCAATGCCGAGATCGCGCAGTCGGAGACTGGCGAGGCCAGCACGCCGTACGAACCCCGCAAGCTGGGCTAGGCCCTTCCTCAACCTCAGGCAGCACAAGAGAATCTTCACGTGACCAGTTCCTATCCTCATCTGCTACAGCCTCTTGATCTCGGTTTCACAACCCTGCGCAACCGCGTGCTGATGGGGTCGATGCACACCGGCCTGGAAGACAAGGTCAAGGATTTCCCCAAGCTCGCTGCCTACTTCCGCGAGCGCGCCGCCGGCGGCGTGGGGCTGATCGTGACCGGCGGGTTTTCGCCGAATATGGAAGGCTGGCTTTATCCCATGGCGTCCAAGCTGTCGTCGCGGCGGGAGGTTGACCGCCACCGTCAGGTCACCGACGCCGTGCATGAAGAGGGCGGCAAAATCTGCCTGCAGCTGCTGCATGCCGGACGCTACAGCTACCACCCGTTGTCGGTGTCGGCCTCGTCGGTCAAAGCGCCGATTAATCCGTTCCGACCGCGTGGGTTGTCGAACTGGGGCATCTGGCGTCAGATCAAGGCCTACGCCCGCGCGGCAAAGCTGGCGAAGGAAGCCGGTTACGACGGTGTCGAGATCATGGCCAGCGAAGGCTATTTTCTAAACCAGTTCACCTGTGCGCGCACCAACCATCGCAGCGATCAGTGGGGCGGTTCGGTGGAAAATCGCTGCCGCCTGCCGGTGGAAGTGGTCAAGCACGTCCGCGCGGCGGTCGGCGAGGATTTCATCATCGTCTACCGGCTATCGATGCTGGATCTGGTCGAAGGCGGCAACACCTGGGACGAGATCGTCTACCAAGGCAAGGCGGTCGAGGCCGCCGGCGCCACGATTATCAACACCGGCATTGGCTGGCACGAGGCGCGGGTGCCCACCATCGTCACCTCGGTGCCGCGCGCGGCCTTTGTCGAAGTGACGCAGCGGATGAAGTCCGAGCTGTCGATCCCGCTGATCACCACCAACCGCATCAACGACCCGAAGGTCGCCGAGGACATACTCGCCGCCGGTCAGGCGGACATGGTGTCCATGGCTCGGCCGCTGCTCGCGGATGCCGCCTTCGTGAACAAGGCCGCCGACGGTCGCGCGGATGAGATCAACATCTGCATCGCCTGCAACCAGGCCTGCCTGGACCACACCTCCCAGCTCAAGCGGGCCAGTTGGCTGGTGACCCCGCGCGCCTGCCACGAGACCGAACTGAACTTCGAGCCGACCACGGCGCCGAAGCACTTCGCCGTGGTCGGTGCCGGGCCGGCCGGCCTCGCCTTCGCTGTCGAGGCTGCAAAACGCGGGCACCAGGTCACGCTGTTCGACAAGGCAGACCAGGTCGGCGGGCAGTTCAACATGGCCAAGCGCATTCCCGGCAAGGAGGAGTTCGAGTTCTCGCTGCAGTACTACCAGCGCCAGCTCGAAGTCGCCGGGGTGACTGTGAAGCTGAACACCGAAGCCACCGTGGAGCAGCTAACCGATGCGGGTTTTGACGAGGTCGTGCTCGCCACCGGCGTCAGCCCCCGCGTGCCGCATATTCCCGGTATCGACCACGACAAGGTGCTCATCTACACCGACGTGCTGCGCAACAACGCGCCCGTTGGCAAGACGGTGGCCGTCGTCGGGGCCGGCGGGATCGGCTTCGATGTGTCCGAGTTTCTGGTGCAGGACACATCGCCGACGTTGGATGCCGCTGCCTGGCGCGAGGAATGGGGCGTGGATCTCAGCGTCAGCACGCCCGGTGGTCTGCTCCCCAAGCAGCCGGAACCGCCGGCGCGCACGGTCTACTTGCTGCAACGCAAGGATGAAAAACTCGGCAAGCGCCTGGGCAAGACCAGCGGCTGGGTGCACCGCACCAGCCTGATGGACAAGCAGGTGCAGATGATCGGCAACGTGACCTACGACCGCATCGACGATCTCGGTCTGCACATCTTCATCGGCGACGAGCCACAGGTGTTGGACGTGGACCACGTTGTCATCTGCGCCGGTCAGGAGCCACTGCGAGAGCTGGTGGACGGACTGGAATCCGCTGGCAAGACCTACCACCTGATCGGCGGCGCCGATGTGGCTGCCGAACTCGACGCGAAGCGCGCGATTCGTCAGGCCAGCGAGCTGGCGGCGGTGGTCTAGCTTTGGTGATTCGCTAGGGAAACTCTAGGACGTTCCTGTTGGCGGTTTGGTTGAAATCCCGTGACCCCGGAGGTCATTCGCGGCCACCGCCAGCTGCTGTCGCAGTTGGTGGGCGGTGACAGAGGACCACAGGAAGAACGCTGCGGCGAGTAGTCCAAGCTGGCACAGCACCAGTCCGAGGCTGACCCGCAGCGGGATCACGGTGCCAAAGGTGCCTGCGTTGTCCAGGCGGCGCCCATCCAGGTAAGCGAAAGAGAGCCAGCTGCAGTAGAGCACCAGCAACACCACCAGCAACAGGCTCGACACGGGCGCGCGGCGACCGCTCCAAAGCCAGAGGCCCAGGGTGGCTTCACCCGCGACTGAGGCCAGCGCCATCGGTAGGGGGCCCCAGTCGGGCAACAGGCCGTAGGTACTCACCACCGAGACAAAGCCCGTCAGGTCCACCAGCTTGGTCAGCGCAGACACTATCAGCAGGCTGCCAAAGAACAGCCGACCGATGCGGTTGAAGGCGGGCTCGCTCATGTGCTTGTTTTTCCCCAGACCAACGCGCCAGGTCGATGCCGGGCTTCCTGTCGTTGCTCAGGCGAGGCCCGAGTCCAGATTCATTATGATGTCTGCTGATTTTTAAAAGCAACGCAGGGATGCCATGTCAAAGTTCTTGATCGCCGCCGGCATCGTCATCGGCCTACTGGGCCTGGGCACCTACGCGTACATCGAGACGCATCCCCAGGAAGCATTCGAACTGGCGCTGCGCGCCGAGCGTGACCGCGCCATGCTCAGCGTTAAGTCGGTGAATGTGGACGGCGATACCTGGCCGTACCTCGACGGTGGCGAAGGCGACGTTGTCCTGCTGCTCCACGGGTTCGGGGGTGATAAGGACAATTGGACGCGTTTTGGCGGCCATTTGACCCCAGATCACCGCGTGATCGCTCCTGACCTGCCGGGTTTCGGTGGCAACGCCCGGCATGAGGATCAGTCCTACGACATCGCCAGCCAGCGTGACCGGCTTGCGGCCTTCGTCGAAACCCTCGGGCTGGAGCGCTTTCATCTGGCAGGCAACTCCATGGGGGGGAATCTCGCCGCCGCGTACGCCCACAGCTACCCTGAAAAGCTGCTGTCCTTGGGGCTACTGGATGCTGCCGGTGTCGAATCCCCCGTCCCCAGCGAGCTTGCGCGCGAGGTCGAGGCAACCGGACGCGTCGCGCTGATTCCGCGCACGCGGGAGGACTACGACCACATGGTGGACATGGTGTTCGAGGACAAGCCGTGGGTGCCCCCGTTCGTGGTCGAAGCGCTGGCTCAGCGCGCGATCGAAAACGCGGACTTCCGCCAGAAAATCTTTGTCGAGTACCGTACGAATCTGTTCCGGCTGGAGCCGGTATTACCGGAGATCCAGACCCCGACGCTGATCATCTGGGGCGACTCGGACCGCCTGATTCACGTATCCGCAGCGCGGGTGATGGACGACCTGCTGCCGAACTCCGAGTTGGCCATCATGGAAGGCATGGGGCATTGCCCGATGATTGAAGATCCGCGGGCCACGGTGGAGTTGTACGGGCCGTTCATTGATCGGCATACGCCGGCCGGCCTGTGATGGCTGGAGTGGATCGGGGCCGGGTGCGGGCTTATCCCCAGCTCGGGTCAGCGGTGCACCCCGCGGGCCAGCCAAC
>NZ_CAXRDQ010000042.1:0-33507 GCF_964229365.1 Abyssibacter sp.
TCAAAGAGGCCGCAGCAGATAGCTTGCGGGTTAAATAACTGATTATACGCGTAATATTGCGGAAAACCGGCCCGTTCCATCCGGATTGCGCCTGAAAACGGGCCACGCGGCGTTGCTCGTCGCTTGTTTGGCATGACCAAACTTCACATCTCGCGCCTTGCCGGGCCTGTTTTCAGGCGGCAACTTGGCGGCGTGGATAGATCAGTGTTTCCCTAGATGGACGACTTCTCCCCAGTCCAGCGCATCGTCGGCCAACTGCTGATGTTGTTCTCGATCAGCATGCTGCCGCCGGCGGTGGTCGGCCTCTATTTTCAGGATGGCGGCGTGGCGGCCTTCGTGACCGCGTTCTTCATCACGCTGATCACCGGTTCGGTGGTCTGGTATCCGGCCCGCCATCAGCATCGGGAACTGAAGATCCGCGATGGCATGCTCGTCGTCGTGTTGTTCTGGGTGGTGCTGAGTCTGTTCGGCGCGATTCCGCTCTACCTGTTCGAACGGCCGTTCCTGTCGATCACCGACGCGGCCTTCGAAGCGGTTTCCGGGCTGACCACGACCGGGGCCACGATTCTGGTCGGAATCGATTCCCTGCCGCATTCGGTGCTCTGGTATCGCCAGCAACTCCACTTCTTGGGTGGCATGGGCATCATCGTGCTGGCCGTGGCGATTCTGCCGTTGCTGGGTGTGGGGGGTATGCAGCTTTACCGGGCGGAAACACCGGGGCCGATGAAGGACGCCAAGCTCACGCCTCGCATTACGGAGACGGCCAAGACGCTCTGGCTGATCTACATCGGCCTCAACGCGGTCTGCGCCGTGGCCTTCTGGCTGGGCGGCATGACCTGGTTCGACGCGATCTGCCACGCGGTCTCGACCGTTGCAACCGGTGGGTTCTCGACCCACGACCAGAGCATGGGCTACTACAACAGCGCAGTGCTGGAAGGCATTGCCGTGGTGTTCATGATTCTCGGCTCGTTGAATTTCGGCCTGCACTATCTGGCCTGGCGGTCAGCCTCCGTCAACGCTTATTTGAAGGACCCCGAAACGCGCGTGTTCTTTATGGCGGTGGGCATTGTCACCGTCATTGGCACCGGGTATCTGTATCTCGAAGGTACCTATGCGCGGCTGCCGGAGTCATTCATGGCGGCGATCTTCCAGGTCGTGTCCATCGGCACAACGACCGGATTCACCACGGCCGAGTACACGCTGTGGCCGAGTTTTCTGCCGATGCTGTTGCTGCTGGGCTCCTTCGTCGGCGGTTGCGCGGGTGGAACCACCGGCGGCATGAAGGTGATCCGGTTTTCGCTGATCGTGCGGCAGGGGCGGCGAGAGGTGATGCAACTGCTGCATCCGAGCGCGGAACTGCCGATCAAGGTGGGTTCCAAGCGGGTGCCGGACCGGGTGATCCAGGCGGTCTGGGGTTTTTTCGCCGCCTACGTGCTGATATTCGTGACCATGATGCTGGCGCTGATGGGGCTGGGACTGGACGAGGTCACGGCCTGGTCGGCTGTCGCGGCCTGCTTGAACAACCTGGGTCCGGGGCTGGGCGATGTGGCGACCAACATGGCGTCGGTGGGTGATCCGGAAAAATGGATTCTGATCCTGGCGATGTTCTTCGGGCGGCTGGAGATCTTCACATTGCTGGCCATCCTCACCCCGGCCTTCTGGCGCCGGTGAGCTTGCGCGAGCGGCTGGAAGCGGCGCTGGCGGCCGGTCAGGACACCGCCTTGCTGCGCTTTTCGCTGGGCGACCTGCTCGCAAAATCGGGTGATCTTGATACCGCCTGCGAGCACCTGCGGCGAGCGGTCGAGCTGGACCCGCAGTATTCCGCTGCCTGGAAGTTGCTCGGGCGTACCCAGCTTCGTGCCGGGTACGCATCCGATGCGCGCGTGACGCTCAGGCAGGGCATTGCAGTGGCTCGGGCGCAGGGCGACAAGCAGGCCGAGCGCGAGATGGACGTGTTTCTCAAACGGTTGGATCGCTGATGTCGGTTTTCACTCCGGTTACCCGCCGAGCCCTGGAGCCATTTCTCACGCATTTCGATGTCGGCGAACTGGTGAATTTTCACGGCATCTCCGAAGGCGTGGAAAACACCAACTACTTCGTCGACACCACGGCCGGGCAGTACGTGCTGACGCTGTTCGAACGCCTGGACTATGACCAGCTGCCGTACTTTCTAGGTTTGATGGCGCACCTCAATGCTGCGGGCGTGCCGACGCCCGCGCCGATGCCGACGCTGCGGGCCGGCGAGTTGAGCCAACCGCTGCTGAACAAGCCGGCCGCGCTGGTTCAACGCATTGAGGGGATCGGTGTTGCGGATCCATCCGCGAAGCAATGCGCTGCGGTCGGCCGTGCGCTGGCACAGCTTCACACGGTGGGGCAGGGCTTCGGCAAAACGCGCCCGCCGGACAGGAGCGTGGCCTGGTGGCACCGCACGGCCGATGCGCTGCGTGATCATCTCGGCGCCGAGGAACGATCGCTGCTGGACGATGAACTCGCTTTCCAGGGTCGCGTCCCGCGCGATGGACTGCCGGGCGGGGTCATCCATGCGGACCTGTTTCGCGACAATGCATTGTTCGCCGGCGAGCGGCTGTCCGGGCTGATTGATTGGTACTACGCCTGCAACGATCGCTTCATCTATGACCTTGCCGTGTCGGTGAACGACTGGTGTGTCGACGAGCTGCGGCAGCCGCGCGAGTCGCACTGGCATGCCTTGCTGGAGGCCTACGCCGCGCTGAGACCGTTCAGCGCTCAGGAGCGCGAGGTCTGGACCGCCGAGCTACGGGCCAGCGCGCTGCGGTTCTGGTTGTCGCGGCTTTACGACCGGGTGTTCCCGCGCGGCGGCGACCTGACCGTGATCAAGGACCCCACGCCGCAGCGCCGTCGCCTCGAACACTGGCGCGACGGCCAGGCATTGCCCCTACCCTGATCGGAGACGCTCGCATGCAACTGCTCTGTACCCTCACGTCGCCGTTCGCGCGCAAGGTCCGGATGTTCGCGCTCGCAAAAGGGGTGTCTGACCGGATTGAGCTGGTGCCGTCGAATCCATTGGACGATCCGGACGCACTGCTTCGGATCAATCCGCTATCGAAAGTACCGGCACTGGTGCTGGACGACGGCATGGGGCTTTATGACAGCCGGGTGATCTGCGAATACCTGGACACGCTCACGGATGATCCTGTGCTGATTCCCAGGCAGTCGGATCAATACTGGAACCTGATGCGCCGTCAGGCGCTGGCCGATGGCCTCATGGACGCCGCCGTCAACATCGTCTTCGAGCGCCGCAGGCCAGCTCATGAGCAGTCTCCGTCATGGATGCTGCGCTGGGAAGACAAGGTCCGCCGAGCCTTGCAGGCTCTCGATGCCGAGCAGGCAACCCTCAGCTTGCAACGGCTTGATGGCATTGCCGCAGCCGCGGCCTTGGCGTATCTCGACTTTCGGCTCCCCGACCTCGACTGGGCGGGACACTGCCCGCTGCTGACGCAATGGTGGAAGCAGGCTGCGCAGGCCCGCTGCGTGATCGAAACTGCGCCGGCCTAGACAACGCAGCGACCCCGGGCTTATCCGTCGACCGGAATCAGCGTGCCCTTGACGCACATTTCGTGGATGAACAGAGCGTCGCCCAGATCCAGCGACAGCAGCGGCGCGTTCATGCGGATTTCCACCTGATCGTAGGGCTGGGTCACACGCCGGCCAACATAGGCATATTTTTCGGTGCCTAGCGAAAACCCGAGCAGATCCAGGTTGACAGCGGAGATCGACACCGGCTCCTCCTGCTGGACGCCGTCCAGAAAGGTCGTCACCTCAACGCTGTTGAACAGCGCGAGGCTTAGCAAGCTCTCCGGGAACGAAATCGCGAAAACGGCGTAGTTCTCGCCGTTGGCCTCGATGGGGATCGGCATGTGGACGCGTTCACCCAGGGCGGACACGGTATCGCCCAGCAGCGACAGCGTGAGCGTGAAGACCGATGCCGTGCGCATGGTGTTGTCGGCAACATAGGGCAGATCGCCGACCGCGGCCAACAGGTCGGACAGCGAATCGCCTTCCAGCAAGTCGACCAGATCAACCACGGCACCGCCGACCAGCCCGAACGCGGCGGCCTCCACCGTGACTCCCTCGGGTCCGCTCGCCGAATCCGAGCAGGCGAAGTTCATGCCGCTGTCGCCACCGACGATTTGCGTGGTGTCTTCGAAGATCGCACCGCCGGCCTCGCCGGCGTTGGGAAAGGCGGTGTCGTCGTTGCCGCCGCCGGGATCATCGCTGCCGTCATCGGGATCGACAGGGGCCACGCCGTCGGGGATATCGGTAGTGACGTCGGCATCGGCCTCGCAGCCGGTGAGCGCGGCGAGCATCGGAATGCAAAGCGCCAAGGCAAAGAGCGGGCGGAGTCGGTGGTGCATGGTCCTCATCCTGTGATGGTCGGGCGCTGACGCGTGCGTCTAGTTCAGAACCCGGAGTTCGACACGGCGATTGCGTTCGCGGCCGGTGGGGGTGTCATTGGGGGCGATGGGTTGGGTCTCACCGTAGCCCCGCGCCTGGATTTGCGAGGCGCGAACCCCGGTCTCCACGAAGTAGTCGACCACGGTTTGCGCACGGGCCTCCGAGAGCGCCTGGTTGTAGTCATTGCTGCCCAGACTGTCGGTGTGGCCGGCGACCTCGACTTGCATATCCGGATAGCGCCGGAGTAGCTTCACCGCCCAGTCCAGCAGGCTTTGAGCATCCGGCCGCAGGCGTGTCGCATCGAGTTCGAAGGTGACGCCCTTGAGTTCAAGGATCTCCTGCAGCTCGCAGCCATCGCCGTTAACGCGTGTACCCGGTGGCGTGCGCGGGCAGCGGTCCTTGTCGTTGATCACGCCGTCGTCGTCGTCATCCAGCAGGCCGGTGGGGACCTCGACCACCTGGACCTGCGGCTTGGCCGGCGGGAGCGGTGGCGGCGGGGCGGTCCATAGCGGCATCTCGACGCCGATCCCAAGCTCTGGCTCCCAGTAGCCTTCGCCCACGTCGTCGTAGCCGTACAAGGCTTGTGCACGGACCTTCACTGGAAAATCGCGGAACAGGGGTGCCGTGACCAGCCCGACGCCAATCCGTCCCGTTGCGGTCAGGCCGTCGTCGTCATCAGGCAGCACGTCGTTGAATCCGCCGCCGAGGCCGACCATGACAAACGGCGTCAATGCCTCACGATTTCCAAAGGAATAGGTGGCGTCGAGTCCGAAGCCATAGCGGTAGAAATCGGTTGCCGTGGCGCTGCCGGTCTCGAAGGTATCCAGGTCGACGTTAATCTCGAAGCCGAGTCCGCCGTCGCGCTCAAACATCGCGCCGATCAGAAAGCCCACACCGCCGCCGTAGTCCACGTCGGTGGCGGCACGGTCGTCATCGGGCGCGATGTACTGCCCGAGTACCGCCGCATAACTCGACCATGCGGACGCGTTGGCCATCGCCTGGGCGGGCGTAGCCACTGCCGCCAATGCCAGTGCTGAATACAGAAACTTTCGCATGCGTCAGCCTCCCTGCCGAACGCTATTCCCGAGATGTCCGATCCGGACCAAGCGCGACCGCGGCGCAAATGGCACCGGCCGGCTGGGTCTGGTCGAGTGGTATGGGGCGGGCCTCGCGCTCCCTGCTGCTGCCCCGAGCGGCCACAGCAAACCATGGATATGACCAGGAAATTCCCACGCAAGGTGACCAAAGTACGTTGACGACCGATCAGCGGATTCAGTCAGTGTTAAACGGTAATATTTTGGGAATAAAAACCTCTTTAACTGATTGAAATATTGAGTAATGCGCGAATTACGATTGCCGAGTTGTTGAATGGTGTGGCTAAAACGCTGGCTAGGCTTTTTGGTGTCATCAATCTGTCATTTCTGTTGCACAGACTGCGGGCGGCTTGAATGATCAGGTGCTAATCAAGCATCTGAAAACAATAAGAATTCGTCTTGGGTTCTGGGCTCCTTTTCCCGCCGGCGGAGATCGCTGAAAGTGTGCGATCTCGGCATGCGGCTGATTGCGTCAGGCCGGTCTTGGGCGGTCAATGCCGACCCATCGCTGCCTGGCCGCCTTGCCATCGCTGAACCTCTGCCGTCACGACGAGATTCTGGGAACAACTGACTGTGGGAGTGTCCGAATGATCAATGCTTTACCCCATCGCACGGGTGGCAAGATTCCTGCGCGGTTGTCGCGGCGGGATTTTCTACGCCACAGCCTGGCCACGTCCGGTCTTGCCGTCACCGGCCCGCTGCTGTGGAGTTGCAGCGGCGGCGGTGGTTCCGGCCCCGGAGGCACCGTGCTGGCGCCGTCGCTGACCAAGCTTGGCGTGTTGGGAGAGCCGGACGCCCTTGGCCTGCGGCTGCCGGAGGGATTCTCCGCACGCATCCTCGCCGAGTCGGGCATTCCTGTTGTCGGTGATCTGCTGGATCCGATTCTCGGTCCGGTGCTCGGTTACGACTGGCACACATTTCCCGACGGCGGTGCGACCTTCCCGGCAGAAGACGGTGGCTGGGTCTACGTGTCGAATTCCGAATCGGTGCCCGGCGGTGTAGGTGCCCTGCGATTTGATGCGGCTGGTCAGGTGATCGACGCGTACCAGATTCTCGCCGGCACTATCATCAACTGCGCGGGTGGGCCGACGCCGTGGGGCACCTGGCTGTCCTGCGAGGAGATTCCCACGGGGCGTGTTCACGAGTGCAATCCGTTCGGGGGCATTCTCGATGCCCGTGCCAGACCCGCACTGGGGATTTTCGATCATGAGGCGGTAGCGGTGGACCCGGTGCGTCGGCAGCTCTTTCTGACCGAGGATGCCGGCGACGCGACGTTCTACCGCTTCGTGCCCAGCGCCATCGACTGGCCGGCCGATGCCGAGCGCCCGGCGCTGGAGGACGGCGCGTTGCAGGTCATGGTGGTGCCGGGTGTTGCCGACTCGCGCGACATCCCTTTCGAATCCGACCCCGTGCCGGTGCAGTGGATCGATGCCCAGGCGCCGGATCGACCGCAAGCATCGAACCGGCTTGCCGAGGCGACCGTGTTCGCGGGCTCCGAGGGCATCTGGTACATCGACGACATCGTCTATTTCACCTGCAAGTCCGGCAACCGGGTCTGGGCATATCACTGTGTCGATCAGACGGTGCAACCGATTTACGACGACGATGCCTACGGCGGCGGCGAGGCGCCGCTGCGCGGCGTCGACAACTGCGTGGTGTTCGGGCCCTCGCGCGATCTCATCGTCGCCGAGGATGGCGGTGACATGCGGATTAGCGCCATTGGGCTGGACGGTGCCGTGGTTCCGATCATGCAGCTCGTCGGCCAGGATGATTCCGAAATCACCGGGCCGGCCTTCAGCCCTGACGGCAGTCGCCTGTACTTCAGCTCACAGCGCGGCGGCCGCCTGGGCAGCGGTATCACCTACGAGATGACCGGCCCATTCGGCGAGCCGCGCTGAAGTCGGTGCTGCGCGTGCGCGTTCAGAAGCGAAGGTTCAACGCCGCGAAATACTGCCGGCCACTGGCCAGTTGCGCCTGGTAAGTGCCGGGAAAGAACGGCGTATCGGTGACCTGGTTGAGCACGCGCTCGTCGGTGAGGTTGGTGCCGCCGACGGTGATCGACCAGGACTCGCTCTGCGACCCCAGCGTGATGCGCGCAGCGTACTTGGTATAGGCGGGCACATAGGTGTTCGGGTCCAGGTCCGAGTCCACGAACTGATCACCCTGGTACAGCACATCGACGGCGGTGATCAGCGCCATCGACCCGATCGGAACGCTTAGCGTCGGCGTCAGCGTCGCGGTGGCGCGTGGGGCGAAGGCGATGCGCTGATCGCTGAGATCCTGCTCCGCGTCGATGCCCTGCTGAATCGGAGCAGGGGCGTCGGTGTATTCGTCGTAGCGGGCATCCAGCCAGCCGAAGGAGCCGGCCAATTCCAGCGGCGTCCAGGGCGTCAGCCACAGGAAGTCAGCTTCGAGGCCGCGTGAGTACGCTGTGGCAGCGTTGCTGACATCGAAAAAAGTGCCGTTGAAGGCCAGAACCTGCAGGTTGTCGAACTCCGTTTGATAAACCGTCAGATTGACCGACAGGGTGCGGTCGAAAAGCGACCCTTGACGCCGGCTTCCACCGTCTGCGTTTCCTCGGCCTCGTACTCCAGGTCGTCGCCGGTGTAGGACAGCGAATTGAAGCCGCCACTCTTGAAGCCTTTTGCCCAGGACGCGTAGTAGTTGACGTCGTAGTCGCTGAAGTACTGCAGCACGAACTTGGGCGAGAGGTCGGATTCTTCGCGGCGAAGATTGTTGCGGTCGTAATCGTTTGCGCCCAGCAACAAGCCCATCACGCAGGGGATCACGCTGGCAGCGGTGCGCTCGCAGAACGCCGTGCCGGCCGTGTCGACACGCTTTTCCTCGCGGTTGTAACGGATGCCGGGCGTGATCGCCCAGCGGTCCGTCAGGTACCAGGTCATCTGCCCGAACAGCGCCGCCGAACTGATGTCCTGCGTGTAGTCGAACTGGTAGAAATCGTTTTGCAGCAATGGCACAAGCAGCGGTCCAAGGCCTTGCAGCAGCGTCAGCGGGCTGCTGATATCGCCGCTGCCCGTGATCAGCTGCAGCGCGTCGTCGGTGAACACGTAGCTGCTCAGATCCTCGCCGGCGACGATGCGCGCCAGCAACTCGTAGCTCGAATCGAACCAGAACGCCCCGGCGACGAACTCCACGCCTGTCCCCCAGCCAAACGGCGCCGGGCCGGCACCGCTGAAGCGCAGCTCGGCCGATAGCTGATCGTGGTCTTCGTGGTTATCGAGGCGGCTGATGTTGGCCGGCGAAATGTCCAACTCGTTGAGCTGGTCGATGTAAAACCGCGACCCGCCGAGCACCAGCACCGTACTCAGGTCATCCAGCACGCCAACCGGCCCGTGGGCCCACTCGGTCTTCCAGCCTATGGTTCGAGAACCCTTCTCGATCCAGCCCGGTGTTTCCGCGGAGTTGATGAAGTTTTTCGGATCGTCCTCGATGTCCGGGTCGAAATCCTCCAGGTAGTTGCGGGTGTCGGCATCCAGATTGAATAGCTGAAACGGCCAGAAGGCCGCATCCGTGTCGGAGATCACCGCGGTGATTTCGCTGTCGATGTCGTAGCTGGGCAGTACTCGGAACTTCAACCGCGCCGCCTGTTGTTCCAGGCGCTCCTCATGGCGATCGAGAAACTGGTTGTACAGCTCGCCGTCCTGCGCCCGGTCCAGCACCGCCAGGCGGGCGCCTACCCATTCGTTGAGCATGCCTCCAGCACCGGCCTCAACGCGGTGTTCGCCATGCTCGCCGTAGAACACGCGGCCATCGACGCCCGCGCCAGACACCGGCCCCTTGCTGATCACGTTGAATACGCCGGCCACCGTGTTCTTGCCGAACAATGTGCCTTGCGGCCCGCGCAGGACCTCGACGCTATCGACATCGAACATCGCCTCGGTGAAGTAGCCGGGGCGACCGAAGTAGATTTCGTCCTGAACAAAACCGACAGAACTTTCGAAGCTGGGATTGAAGGCGTTGGTGCCGAATCCGCGGATGAAGACCTGCGGAGAACCCAGATCGTCGGCATCGACGCGCACATTCGGTACGTAGAGCGACACATCTGCCAGATCCGCCGCGCCGCTGGCCTGGATGAAGCCGCCGTCGATGGCCGTGACCGATACCGGGACCTCTTGCAGCGTCTGCTCGGTCTTTTGCGCCGTGACCACCATTTCCTCGAGCTGACGAGGCGGATCATCGGCGCGGGTCCTGGCGGGCTTGTCCACCGGCCGCACCGGAATCAATTCCAGCTCGGCCTCGACGGGCTCGGGTCCGTCGGGGCGCTCCTGCTCGGTTGATTGCGCACCGACACTGAAACTCACGATCATGGCGAGTGCCGCCATTCCCTGCGGCGAAAAGTGCTTCATGCACGCTCCCTGTGCTGTCTGGATCCGACCGCCCCGGTGGTTATCAGCCCCGTATTGCGATCCCTGCTGCCTTTCCTCCGCAACATCGAAGATAGAGCACCGTCCGGCGCTGGGTAGTCGTAAATTGATCCTAATCCGTCGCGAACGCCCGCCCTGGCGGATGCGGCTGGCATGATTACGGCATCCACACCGCCATAGAACGCGCAAGGGAATGCAAATCGTGAACCGATTGTTTCTGTGTATGGGATTGGCCTTGCTGGTCGCGGCCTGCGGGTCCAGCGATTCGTCAGGAGGCATCTCACCAGCCAAGGCCTTGTCGATGGCGCCGGCTGATCCCGATCTGGCCGAGCTGTATCAATCGAGCTGCCGCGCCTGCCACGCCACGGCCGCCGGCGGTGCGCCACGTACCGGCAGCGCCATGGCCTGGCGGTCCCGTCTCGCCAAGGGCATGAGCACGCTGGTGGATCACACCATCACCGGTTTCCAGGGCATGCCGCCTATGGGCCTGTGCTCCGATTGTTCCGAGGCCGAGCTGCGCGCCCTGATCGAGTTCATGGCCACGCCGCCGGTCGAGGACGACGCGTGAGGCGGCGGGACTTTCTCGCCGGCAGCGCGGCGGTTGCCACCCTGCCGCTGGCAGGCTGCGACGACTACGGTGCGGCCAACATGCCCCGACCACCGGAGCCGAAAGCAGGCCCTGATGGCCAGCGCCTGCTGCCATGGCAGAACTGGTCGGGCTACCAGTCCAGCCTGCCAAGCCAGCGAATCGCGCCCGAGACGGAAACCGCCCTGGCGGAGTTGCTGACCTCCACTGCCGGCACGGTGCGGCCGGTCGGCTCCGGCCATTCGTTCACACCGCTGGTGCCCACGGACGACACCATTGTCTCGCTGCGGCATTTCAGCGGCCTGCTGGAGCACGACACCGCGGCGATGACGGCCGTGGTTGGCGCCGGCACCAAACTGGGCAGCCTAGGAGCGCCGTTGCATGACGCCGGGCAGGCCCTGATCAACATGCCCGATGTCGACGCTCAGACCCTGGCCGGCTCGATGGCCACCGCGACCCACGGCACCGGAGCCGGCCTGGGTGCATTGCACACTGCGGCCACGGGGTTTCGACTGGTGACCCCGACCGGCGAGATCATCGATTGCTCGGCCGGCGAGAACCCGGACGTCTTCCAGGCCGCGCAGGTCTCGCTCGGCGCATTGGGGGTGATCACCCGAGTCACGCTGCAAAACGTGCCGACCGTGCGCATGAAGCGCCGGGTCTGGGTGGAGGATTTCGCGGCGCTGGTGGAACGGTTCGACACGCTGGCCGCCGAACATCACAGCTTCGAGATGTACTGCGTGCCGCATTGTGACTACGGCATCGGCATCACCATCGACCCGACCGATGATGCCATCCAGCCCCGCGGCCCGGAGCAGGACAACGATGCGGTCATGGACCTCAAGAAGCTGAGGGATTTGCTGTCCTGGTTCCCCGCCGCTCGCCGCTGGCTGCTCAACATGGCGATGCAGGACTACCAGCCGGAGGAGGCCGTGGATGTCTGGTACCGCATCTTCCCGTCCAGCCGCGCCGTCCGGTTCAACGAGATGGAATACCACCTGCCGCGTGAGGCCTTGTTGCCGACCTTGCTGGAGGTGCGCAAGACGCTGGAGCAAAAGCATCCCGGCGTGTTCTTTCCGATGGAGATCCGCCTGGTGAAGGGTGACGACGCCTGGCTGAGCCCGTTTCAGGGCCACGCGACATCCGGCTCGATTGCCGTGCACCGCTACTTCGAGGAGGACCCGCTGCCGCTGTTCCGGGACGTGGAGCCGCTGTACCAGCCGCTGGGCGGGCGCCCGCACTGGGGCAAGATGCACACGCTGGGCCCGGCGACCCTGGCCGAACGCTATCCGCGTTTCGGTGATTTCGTCGCCCTGCAGGCGAGGCTGGACCCGGACGGCCGCATGCTCAACGACTACCTGAAAGGATTGCTTGACCATGCCTGAGTTGGATATCCACTGGAAGCGCCGCACGTTCCTGGCGGCCTGTGTCGCCGCGCCGATCGGCCTGCTTGCGGCCAAGAAGCCGCGGGACCAAGGTCAGGGCGGTCACGATGACTACTTCGCGGGCCTGCAGCAGGCCCTGCGCGATGCGGACCTGATGCGACCGACGCTGGTGATCGATCGTGCGCGGCTGGACGCCAATATCGCCCTGCTCAAGCAGCATCTGCCATCGGACCTGGCCTACCGCATCGTGGCCAAGTCGTTACCCAGCGTGGAGCTGATCCGGCGCGTGCGCGCTGCGACCGGCACGAATCGGCTGATGGTCTTCCACCAGCCGCACCTCAATGTGCTGTCCCAGGCCATGCCGGACGCCCATCTGCTGCTGGGCAAGCCGATGCCGGTGGGCGTGGTCGACAGCTTCTTCGCCCAGTACCAACCCGGAGCATTCGATACGGCTACGCAGATCGAGTGGTTGGTCGATACGCCGCAGCGCATCGCCGACTATCGCGAGCTCGCTGCGGCGCGGGTGCGCGATGGCGCCGGGCCGATGGCGCTGAACCTGGAGCTGGATGTCGGCCTGCACCGCGGCGGATTCCGCAACACCCGAGATGTGGCCGAGGCGATTCGGTCGTTGCAGGCCGACCCCAACGTGCGATTCGCCGGCTTCATGGGCTACGAGGCGCATGCTTCGAAGATTCCGGATGCCCTGGGCGGCCCGGCCGGTGCGCTGGCTGACGCCATGGCCTACTACGCCGATTGTGTTGAAGTCGCCAAGGCCGTTCTCGGAGACGCCTACCGGCCCGCCGAACTGACACTGAACGCGGGTGGCAGCAGCACGTACCAGCTTTACGACAACGCGGCGCCCTGCAACGAACTGGCGATGGGGTCGGGGCTGGTCAAGCCGTCGGACTTCGACACCGCCACGCTATCGGACCATCAAGCGGCTGCCTACATCGCCACGCCGGTGCTCAAGCATCTCGACGGCACGCGATTGCCCAGCCTGGAGCGTCTGTCGGGCCTGTTCCAAACCTGGGACCCGAACACCGCACAGACCTTCTTTCTCTACGGCGGCTACTGGCTTGCCGACACCGTCTCGCCGCCCGGCTTGCAGCGCAACGCCATCTGGGGGCATTCAACGAATCAGGACATGCTCAACGGCTCGGCCAATGTCGAGCTGGCGGTGGGCGATCATGTGTTCCTGCGGCCGCAGCAAAGCGAGTTCGTTTTTCTGCAGTTCGGTGACATCGCGGTGTATGAGCAGGGCCGGATTGTCGATACCTGGCCGGTGTTTCCGCAAGCGCCGAAGGCGCAGCCCGCTCAGGCCTGAACGGTTTCCGGCGCCACCGTCTCGGTGCTAAATCCGGTGACGTGCAAGCCCCCGAACTGTCGCAAGAACGCATCGACGATCACGCGCGGCACCGGTTGACCATCGAACATCGGCGTCAGCGTTCGGGCCTGATCCACGCGCTCGAAGGCCTGCGGCGTGCGTTCCACGACAATCACCCGATTGTCGCCATCCCTGTACATGTAGGCGTGTTGCATAACCATTGCTCCTGCGTCTGGTTCCCTACAGAACGACATCCGGAGCCGGATCCGGACATCGGAAGCCATTATTCCGTCGGAGTCAGCGCCGGACATCCCCCTGAACAGGGCGTATTGGGTTGGGCGTGCGGATTCACACGCTTTATCTTGGTGAGTGGGGAAACTGCTGAGGTCGCAAGGGGCAATGGCGGAACAACAGCGCGAAAAACAGGAAAAAATGCGAGCACGAGAGCTGGAGCAGCTCGACCGCAGGATGGCCGAGTTGCTAAGAACCTCGCTGTTTTACGAGGCGATGCAGGCGGAGGCAGCGTGGCAGACCCGCGATCAGGCTCGCCGCCTGACACGGCATGATCAGAAGCCGATCGCTGAATAAAAGAATCCCCGCGCCGTGCATGAGAGGAGGAGATGCACGGGCGGGGACGCTTCGTCCCGGCGAGCCGGGTTGCGGGGGATAGCCCGCCGGGACAATCAGGCGGACTAGGCCGCCTGCTGTTGCGCGTCGTCAGGGGCCGAACTGCGCATCAGGTGGTCAAACGCGCTGAGCGCGGCGGTGGAGCCGCCACCCATGGCGATGATGATCTGCTTGTACGGCGTGGTGGTGACATCGCCGGCAGCGAACACGCCTCGCATGGAGGTCTGTGCCCGGTCGTTGACGATGACCTCGCCGCGGTCGCTGAGCTCCAGCGTGCCCTTGAGCCATTCGCTGTTGGGCAGCAGACCGATTTGCACGAACACGCCTTCGAGTTCCACGTCGTGAATCTCGCCGCTGTTGCGATCCTTGTACTTCAGGCCCTGCACCCTCTGCCCGTCGCCGATGACCTCGGTAGTCTGCGCCGAGGTCAGCACCTTCACGTTCGGCAGACTGAGCAGCTTGCGCTGGAGCACGGCATCCGCACGCATCGTGCTGTCGAATTCCAGCAAGGCGACGTGCTTGACGATACCGGCCAGATCGATCGCGGCCTCGACGCCGGAATTGCCGCCCCCGATGACCGCGACGCGCTTGCCCTTGAACAGCGGACCGTCGCAGTGCGGGCAGTAAGCCACGCCCTTGTTGCGGTACTCATCTTCGCCAGGCACGCCCATCTGCCGCCAGCGGGCACCGGTGGCGATGACCAGGCTCTTGGCCTTGAGAGCGGCACCGCTGTCGAGGTGGACTTCCAGATACTCGTCACCCTCGACCAGCTTGCTGGCCTGCTGCAGCTTCATCACGTCGACGTCGTAGTCCATGACGTGCTGCTCCAGGGCCGCGCCCATCTTCGGGCCTTCGGTCTTGGAGACCGAGACAAAGTTCTCGATGTCCATCGTGTCCATGACCTGGCCGCCGAAGCGTTCGGCAACCACACCGGTTCGAATGCCCTTGCGCGCGGAGTAGATGGCCGCTGCGGCGCCAGCCGGTCCGCCGCCGACGATCAGCATGTCGAAGGGGGCCTTCTGCTTGATCTTTTCGGCTTCGCGCTCGACCGCGCCGGTGTCCATCTTTGCCAGGATCTCATCGACCGTCATGCGCCCAGATGCGAAGTGCTCGCCGTTCAGGAACACGGCCGGCACGGACATGATCTGACGTTGCTCGACCTCGTCCTGGTTGAACGCGCCGTCGATGGCCACGTGTTCGATGTTGGGGTTCAGCACCGCCATGGCGTTGAGCGCCTGGACCACGTCCGGGCAGTTCTGGCAGGACAGCGAGAAAAACGTTTCGAACTTGTGGGTGCCATCAATGGCCTTGATCTGCTCGATGGCGTCTTCGCCCAGCTTGGGCGTATTGCCGCCGACCTGCAGCAGCGCCAGCACCAGTGAGGCGAACTCATGGCCTAGCGGAATGCCGGCGAACTCCAGATGGATGTCCGCATCCGGCGTGCCGATCGCGAAGCTGGGAATCCGCTTGCTGCTATCGGTGCCGCTGTTCACGCTGATCTTGTCAGAGGCGCTCTTCAACTCGCCGAGGAAACTGAGCATTTCCTTGGAGTGGTCGCCATCGTCGGTGTAAGCGGTGATTTCGACCGACCGGGACAGTCGTTCGAGATACTGCTTGAGTTGTGCTCTCAGGTTGTCATCCAACATCTCGTCGTTCCTCTCTCTGGCGGCCGCACTCGCATCAGCGGTGCAGGCCGGCGTCGGTCAGGTCAGCTGCCGAGGCAGCCGACCGCGTGTTTGGGGGTGGCAGGTCGGCATGGCCGACCTGCCGATCCAACAGCGGGGCTGTTTAGATCTTGCCGACCAGGTCCAGGGACGGGGTCAGCGTCTTCTCGCCTTCTTTCCACTTGGCGGGGCAGACTTCGCCAGGATGGGCGGCCACGTACTGGGCAGCCTTGACCTTGCGCAGCAGCTCTTCGGCGTTGCGGCCGATGCCGTTGTCGTGGATTTCACAGAGCTTGATTTCGCCTTCCGGGTTGATCAGGAAGGTGCCGCGCAGGGCGATGCCTTCTTCTTCGATCATGACCTGGAATGCGCGAGCCAACTGGCCCGTCGGATCGCCGATCAGCGGGTACTTGACCTTGCCGATGGCTTCGGACGTGTCGTGCCATGCCTTGTGCGCGAAGTGCGTGTCACAGGACACGCCGTAGATCTCGACGCCAATGGCCTTGAACTGGTCGTAAAGGTCAGCGAGGTCTTCCAGCTCCGTCGGGCAGACGAAGGTAAAGTCGGCCGGGTAGAACACGATCGCCGACCACTGGCCCTTGAACGTGTCTTCACTGACATCAATGAACTCGCCTGCCTGGAATGCGGTGGCCTTGAACGGCTGCACCGAAGTATTGATCAGGGACATTCCTCTCTCCTTGTTGCGTGGGTGTTCTTTAAGCGGAAGCGAACGCTACAAAGCCCCAAACAATAGAGCAAGACAATCGTTTTTATGGATGTCATTAAATTTATGCATTAAACGGAAGCGGTTGATCTGGCGGCGTTTTTGGCGTTGGTTCCGGACCGATCAGCCGAACGACCGGTTGAATGCCAACCTCCAGACTCGCAATCGATTGCGCGCTTGCGCATCCATGCCGGCCTCGGGCCTGACACTTTTGGTGCCGGCTACGTCTACCGGGTGAATCGACGAATCACCGGAACAGGAGCAGCACCATGAAATCACGGGTCGCAGGGAGTTTGATGTTGGGCATGGCTGTCGCGGTCGGATTGGCCGCCTGCGCGGGGGGGAATGACCGCCGGACGCTGGCTGAGCAGGCGCCGACGAACGAGCCGGATGCGGCGACGTCGGAGCAGGCGGACAACCCGCGGGCGCCGCAGCATCCGGTCGAGGCGCGGGCCGAGATGGCGCAGGCGGCCGGGCAAGCGGCTCGCCAGAAACAGGCGATACGATCGGCCCTGTTCGCCCAGGACAGCGGGGCGAGAATGCTGCTGCCGCCGACGCCACCGCCCGCCGCGCCGTTCAACCGGGAAGGCTACGAGGCTATCACCGAGAACCGCTTTCACGACCCGCAGGTCACGCCGTTGTCGACCTTCGGCCTGGATGTGGACACGGCGTCCTATACCAACCTGCGGCGCCTGCTCAACGCCGGGCAGAGGCCCCCGATCGATGCCGTGCGCATTGAGGAACTGGTGAACTACTTCGACTACAGCGAGTGGCCGGTCAATGGGAGGCACCCGATTCGCCTGCGCAGCGAGCTGGCGGAGGCCCCCTGGGCCGATGGGCATTTGCTGGCCATGGTGCAGGTGGCTGCACTCGCGCCGAAGCAGGCGCAAGCACGTCCGAATCGCCTGGTCTTTCTGATCGATACCTCCGGCTCCATGCAGGCGCCGGACAAGCTGCCCATGTTGCAGCGCGCTTTTCGGCAGCTCACCGAACAACTGGGTCCTGAGGATTCGGTTGCGATCGTGACCTATGCCGGCAATGCCGGCGTCGCATTGCCGGCAACGCGAGGGGATCAGAAGTCCAAGCTCTACGAAGCCATCGGCCGCATGCAGGCCGGGGGTTCGACGGCGGGCGCGCGCGGCATCGAGCTGGCTTACCAGATCGCGCAGGAGCAGTTCGATGCCGCGGCCAACAACCGGGTGATTCTGGCCACGGACGGTGATTTCAATGTTGGTGCCTCCAGCCAGGGCGAGCTGGTGCGGTTGATCGAACAGCGGCGCGACCAGGGCATCTACCTAACCGTGCTGGGCTTCGGCACCGGCAACTACCAGGACGGCCGCATGCATCGCCTAGCCGATCATGGTGACGGCAACTATTACTACATCGACACCGATTTGGAGGCGCGGCGGGTGTTGGTCGACAAGCTCCAGGGCACGCTGGTGACCGTCGCCAAGGACGTGAAGCTGCAGGTGGAGTTCAATCCGCAGCGTGTTGCCCAATACCGCCTGCTCGGCTATGAAACACGGGCGCTCGCCGCCGAGGACTTCAAGGACGACCGCAAGGATGCCGGTGACGTCGGCGCCGGCCAGCGGGTGACGGCCTTGTACGAGATCGTGCCGGTGGGCGCGCAGACCGGCGCCCCTGACGCACTGCGCTACCAGACCCGTAAGCCGACCCCCGCGAGCCAGCGCAAGGACGAATGGATGCTGGTCAAGGCGCGCTACAAGCAGCCGGATGGCGGGGCCAGCACCGAGTTGCGTAACGTCGTGGAGGCGGATGTCACCGCACTTGCCCAAGCATCGGCGGATCTGCAATGGGCCGCTGCAGTCGCTGAGTTCGGTCTGGTGATGCGCAAGTCCGAACACGCCGCCGACGCCAGCTTTGCCGATGTGCTGCGCCGGTCGGAGCGCCTTGCGCAGCGCAGCGATGACCCTGCCCGGGACGAGTTTGTCGGGCTGGTTCGCCAGGCCAACCTGCTGGCCAAAGCGCCGGAACCGCTCCGCATGGGCCGGGACTATCAGCCGGCACATCAGACCACCGCGCGGGTTCAGGAATAACCCAACCGCACTCCTCGCGCCTTGCCTGGCCTGTTTTGAGGCAGCAACTTGGTGGTGTGACCAGATCAGTGTTCCCCTAGTTCTCCATGGCAGATGACATCGACAATTGGCTGGACCAGCTGGCGGGCCGCGCGGCCACCGGCCTAGAGCACCCGTTGGACCAGGCCCTGGTGAGCGCACTGCACGCTGAGTCGGCGCCCATGGGCGATGACCTGGGTTTGCGACGGCTGCACCGCCGCCTCGAAGCCGAGGGACTGCTCAACGCCAAAGACAAGGTTCGGCGTTCGCCGCGATGGCTGGCCGTTGCGGCCTCGCTGATGGTCGCGGTGTCGCTGGGCTGGTGGATGTTGCCGGAACAGGCGCTGCACGAATTTGGCGATACGCCGAACGCCGCGTCCAGGGCAGGCGAGGCCACTAATAGTCGGCCCATGTCCGCGGAAGACCGCGCGCCGGAACCGGTGATCGCTGCGCCTGCGCCACCGCCGCTAGCCGAAGCCGTGCAGCGCTCGTCGAGAGAGCCGGTCACGGCGCCGGCCATACCGTCGCCCAGTCGTGAGGCGCAAGCAGCCGCCGACGCGGCCGTGCAGGATTTCGCCGAGCAGCAGGCGATGCGCGAGCGGCGGGCCGTGGCGAAGTCGAACGCCGCGGCGCAAAGCGCATTCGCCGCCACGCCACCGGTGGCGCTGTTGCCGCAGGAGGCCGGAAATAACCTAGCCGACCTCAGTGAGCGCCTGAACGCTTTGGAGGGCGTCCGGGCGGTAGCCTGGCCGCCCAGCCGTGGCGACGGTCTGCAGGTGAGCTGGGCCGATGCCGCGGCCAGGGCGCGGTTGATCGCGGCACTGCCCCCCGGGACCGAGCCGCTGCCCGCGGCTGACAGCGGCCAGGTGCTCCTGCGCCGGCCCGGCAGCGGGGCCGTTCAATGACGGTGCCGGAGGCCGAGTGGTTACAGCAGATCGCAGCCGGTGGGGAGTCGCGTCGCGAGGCCGTGTCCGCCTTGTACCGGCATTACGCCGCGCGGTTCCGTGGCTACTTCCAGCGTCGTGGCGCGAGTCCTGCGGATGCCGAGGAGCTGTGCCAGGACAGTTTTGTTCGATTGGTGCGAGCCCTGGACCGGGGCACACGGGTGGAACAGCCCAGGGCCTGGATCTGGTCGGTGGCCCAGTCTCAATGGCTGGATTGGCGGCGCGGCGCAGGGCCGGATACCGAGGACATCGCCGACTGGGAGGCCGCCCAATCGCAGGATGACCCGGCCGACCGCAGCCTGCACCTGGACGATTGTGTGCGCCGACAATTCGCCGCCTACTCGGCCGCATACCCGGTCGGAGCGCAGGCCCTGCTGTGGGCCAGTGTTGAGCAGTTCACCGCGCCGGAAATCGGTGAGTTGCTGGGACGTACCCCGGGTGCGACGCGTCAGTTCCTCAGCGAGGCGCGTAAGCGTGTACGTGGCTACCTGGCCGTTTGCCAGGAGTGGTTGGACGATTCCAGTTGATCCAGTGCTGCCGCGAGGTTTGCGGCGTTTTGAAATAGCTGGCCTTGCCGAAAATCCACACCGATTTGCTGGACTGCCGTGTCGATGGCGGCGGTCTCGACAAACTCGGCGATGGTGCGCACGCCGAGCAGCTTGGCGATGCCGTCGATGGCGGCGACCAGATCGCGGCTGGCCTGATCGGACAGCATGTCCCGGACGAAACTACCGTCGATCTTGACCAGGTCGCAGGGTAAGGACTTCAGGTAGTGGAACGACGCCAGGCCGCTGCCGAAGTCATCGATTGCAACGCGGCAGCCATGGCTTCGCAGCTGGCGTACAAAGTCGATGGCCCGATCCAGGTTGGAGATGGTCGCGGTCTCCGTGATCTCGAAGCAAAGCTTGTGCGCCGGTACGCGGCTGCCGCTAACGAGCGAAAGCACCTCGCTGGCGAATCCGCCGTGGCCAAGGCTTTGCCCGGACACATTGATCGAGACGAATTCCAGTGCTGCAATCCTGCTCAGGTTGGCTTCCAGATCGCGCAACGCCAGTCGCAGTACATGGAGGTCCACGTCCGGTGCCAGGCCGTAACGCTCGGCGGCCGCAATCAGGTCGCCGGTGTCCACAGCCGGTGCATCCGTTGGTCGTTGTATGCGCAGCAGCATTTCCAGACCGACAACACGGTCCGTGGCCGTGGCGACGATGGGCTCGCAGGCCAGATGGATCGCATCGTCAGCCATGGCGTTGCGGATCAGGCCGGCCCAATGCATTTGTGTTCGGCGGCGACGGTTGCTGATGTCGGATGCGTCGTAGACGCGCACCGAGCCCGGTCCATCCTTGCGGGAAACATCGCTGGCGACATCCGCCCGCCGCAGCACTTCTTCAGCCGTGATGTCCTGTTCGCCAATGCCGACCATGCCGATGTAGCAGCTGAGCTTGAAGGCGTGCTCGCCGACGGTGATCGAGGAACCGGACAGCGCTGCCAGCAAGCCATCGGTGACACGTGTGGCCTCGTCGAGCGGGCAGTACTCCATGAGAATGCCGAACTCGTCACCACCGAGCCGCGCCACGATGTCGCGCGCGCGGGTGTACTGGCGCAGCACGGCAGCGAACTGCTGCAACACCGCATCGCCGATCTCGTGTCCGGCCGAATCGTTGATCAGCTTGAAGTTGCACAAGTCCAGGCGGACCAACACGTGCTGGGTGCCGGGCTTGCGCACGCCGCGCAGAATGCGCCGCAGAATGGCGTCGAATTCGCGGCGATTGACCAGACCCGTCAGTCCATCGTGGGTGGCATGGAACTCGAGTTGCTGCGATAGGCGCCGTTCTGTCGTCAGGTCCTGGCACTGCACAACCAGCGTCCGTGCGCCGTGCGAATCGACCGCACGCACCACGCATCGTGCCCATAGCGGCTCGCGGCCGGTGCCGGCGAACCGGATATCCCACTGTCTGACCTCGCCGGAATCCAGTGCTGCGCGCAGCACCGCGCGGGTTTGTGCAGGGCGTGTGCCGAGCGTGGTGAAATCCACCCCTATCAAGGTGTCCGGCGAGCGCCCAAGCTGCCCTGCGCCAAAGGCATTGATGGACTCGATACGCAGGTCCGCCGTCAGCGAGAAAGCCATGGATGGGCTTTGTTCATAAAGCCTGCGATAGTGCGCTTCGTTGCGGCGCAGTTCGGCCTGCGCCTCGTCCGCCTGCTCGAGCTTGCGTTGCAGCGCCACGTTTACGGACGAGAGGTCCTCATTGAGCGCCTGCAAAGCAACGCGGCTCGATTCGACCTCTTTGTGACGGCGGCTGGCTTCGTCGGACAGGTTCCGTAGCGATGCCTCCATCGATTCGAGTTGCTCCGCCGAGCTTTGCAGTGCCTCATGCGCAGCCCTTAATTCCTGCTCTAGCGCGACGATGGTGCTATCCGGCTCGGGTGTCGGTTCGCCCCCCGCAGTTGCGACCACACCGGTCTGCAAGCTGACGAGGCATAACGGTTCGGGAACCGTCGGGTAAGCGAGCGGACTTGCCGTGATCTGCAACGGCTGCACGGTGGGTTCCAACAGACGGGCGGGCATGATCACCGTGGTCTGCTCCGAGAGTGCGCGGCGAACGGCCTCACGCAGCTTGGCGCGCAACCCACGGCGGGCCAGCGTGAGCAGATTCTGCCTGGCCGAAGCAGCACAGGGCTGCAAATACGTGTCGACCTGGCCAAAGCGTTCGACTACATCAAATCCGCCGGTGACCACCAGCGACGCAGGAACAAACCGTTCTTGTAACAGCCCCTGCACATAAGGCGCCAACATGTCGGAACCTGACGGCGTTTGCGGACTGGGCGGCCCCTGTAGCGGCGGGCGCAGTGCCCGCAGGCTGGTGCGTTCGAACAATGTCGCGCCCTGCACACGCTGATAGATGCTGGCGCTGGCGTCGATGCAGCGGAACAGGTTTCGTGCCTCGCTGGGGGCTTCGCCAGCGCCGAGCAGCAGGTAGCCCTCATCATTGAGCGCGAAGCTGAACAGCGACAACACACGCTGCCGAGCCTCGGCGTTGAGCCTGCTCAGCTGACCCCGGCAAAGCGCCAGGTCGAGGCGGGAAAACGGTGGATCGGTGATTAGGTCGTGCTGGTCGAAGACCACTGCGTCGCGCACGCGTTTGGCGATGCGGTAACAGCGTCCCTCCCGGACGAAATATCGCTGCAGATAATCGCTGGTGACGTCACCCGCAATACTTTCGGGGTATAGAGCCGCCCGTGCCCGGGCGAGGGCGCGCTCATTGATATCGGTGGCGAACAGTTGGAGTTTAAGCGGCCGCCCAACGCGGGCGGCGCCATCGAGCAATTGCATGGCGATGCCATAAGCCTCTTCGCCACCGTCGCAGCCGGTGATCCAAACCCGGATCGGCTGTTCATCCGGTTTTGCGAGCAGGCGGCCGATAACCTCCCTGTCCAGCGCGTAGATGGTTTCCGGGCCGGGAAAAAAGCTGCTTGGGCCACGCTGAAAATCCTGAGCCAGCCGTAACGGCTCATGGGGGTCATGCCGGAGTACCTCTAGGTAGTCATCCATGCGCGATAACTGGCGGATGGCCATGCGTCGCCACACCCTCGATTCGAGCATCGAGCGCGAATAGGGACGAAAGTCTTGGTGGACCTTCGCGTTGACCAGCGCAAGAACGGGCTCCAGCGCAACCTGCGCGGGCTCGGACGCCTGTCGGGTCAGCTCCCGATACTCCACATACTGACGCAGCACGCCGGGCATGGCCGGCGGCGGCAGCACGAAATCGGCGGCGCCTGCGTCGATCGCCGACACGGGCATGCCGGTATGGCGGGCGCTGCCAGGTGCCTGAACCATCGTCATGCCACCACGACCAAGAATCGCGCCCAACCCCCGGGTGCCGGCGGTGCCCGCTCCGGACAACACGATGCCCACGGCGAGAGCGCCGCTGTCGTTGGCCAGCGCGCGGAAACTCCGGTCAATGGACAGGCATACACCCGCCTCGGCCTGCCGGTGGACTCGCAGCACACCCTGCTCAAACGAAAGATGGTGACGTGGCGGCGCCATGTAGACATGGTCGGCTGCAAGCGCCATGGCGTCCGCAGCCGTCGCAACTGGCAGCGGTGAGGCCGCGCGTATGCGCGCAAGCGCGTCGGGCCCCGTGCGGTCGTCCGCCTGCAGGATGAGGACGAACGCCACGCCAGTGGGCCGCACGGTTGCGCGAAAGAACGCCTCCACGGCGCTCACATCAGCCGCGGACGCTCCCAGTGCTACGACGGTGAGCGCGCGGCGATCGCGGGGTATTTTTTCGCGTCCTGCCACCATGTGAGCGTCCATTCCCAAGCGGCCATGATCTCACAGACGCTGGGCCCGCTGCCGGGTGGGGTTCAGGCTTCGGCCGTGGCTGACGATTGGGTGAACCGGTGAACGTGATCCGCCAGGACGGGGCTGCAATCTTCCTGCAGGAAGTGTTTCCCAAGAGCACCCGCCGTTGTACAAAAACAGCCTCGTGATGCATTGGCGTGACGCGCCCGCCCGGCATGCTGCCGAGACGATCTAGAATAGGCTGCCCAACGACCGACTCGACCGACCATGCCCCAGGTGGTGATCGCAGCGCTTTATCATTTTGTGCCGCTGCCCGACTTCGAAGACCTACAAGCCCCGCTGCGCGCGAGTTGCGTCGACGCCGGGGTGATGGGGACATTGCTACTGGCCCCGGAGGGCATCAACGGCACGCTGGCCGGCTCGCGTGCCGGGATCGACACCGTGCTCACCAGGCTGCGCGCCGATCCGCGGTTTCGGGCGCTGGACGAGAAACGCTCGTACGCGGACGACAACCCGTTCCCGCGACTGCGGATCAAGCTCAAGCGCGAGATCGTCACGCTCGGCGTGGACGGTGTTGACCCCCGCGACCAGGTCGGCGAGTACGTCGAGCCGGAAGCCTGGAACCGGCTGCTCGAGAATCCCGAGGTGCTGGTAATCGATACCCGCAACGACTATGAGGTCAAACTCGGGACGTTCCGCAATGCGGTCTCGCCAGAGACCGAAACGTTTCGCGAGTTTCCCGACTACGTGGAGCGGACGCTCAAGGGTCAGGAGGACCGCCCCATCGCCATGTTCTGTACGGGCGGCATTCGCTGCGAAAAGGCGACGTCGTATCTGCAGGGCCAGGGCTTCAAGCAGGTGTACCACCTGCATGGCGGGATTCTGAAATATCTCGAAACCGTTCCCAAGGAGCAAAGCCTGTGGGACGGTGAGTGCTACGTGTTCGATGAGCGCGTGAGCGTGAACCACGATCTGCAACCCGGCTCTGCGGTGCAGTGCGAAGCCTGCGGCGAACCGCTGTCGCTGGCCGAACAGGCCTCTGCCGATTTCGAGGCGGACGTCAGCTGCCCGCATTGCATTGCCGAGCTCACGCCGCCGCGCCGCGCCGTACTGGAAATGCGCCGCGACCAGAAACGACAGGCGAATGGCTGAAACGCCGCCGGTACTGTATTCCTTTCGCCGTTGCCCCTACGCCATCCGGGCGCGCATGGCGCTGGCGGCCGCTGGCGTCACGGTCGAGCTGCGCGAGGTACTGCTAAAGGACAAGCCAGCGGCCATGCTCGAGGCCTCGCCCAAGGGCACGGTGCCCGTGCTGGTACTGCCTGATGGCGCCGTGATTGCTGAAAGCGTGACGGTCATGCGCTGGGCGCTGGGGCGTAACGATCCGGAGCAATGGTTGGCCGGGCCGGCGAGCGACACCCGTGAACTCATCGCGCAGAACGACGGACCCTTCAAGCAGTGGTTGGACCGGTACAAATACCACGTGCGGCACCCGGAAGGATCGCAAACCGACTATCGACGGCAGGCCGAGACCATTCTTGCGGCCTGGGAATCGCGCCTCATCGGGCAGGGCGGTTTCCTCACCGGTGCATCCGCCCGGCTGGCCGATGTCGCGCTGTTTCCTTTCGTCCGCCAGTTTGCGGGTGTGGAGCCGTCCTGGTGGGCGCAGCGCCCATGGCCTGCCCTGCATGCCTGGTTGCAGGGTTGGACCGAGCATTCGCGCTTTGCCGCGGTCATGCGCAAGTGCCCGCCGTGGCAGCCGGGGCAGCCGCCCCTGTATTGGGAACTGGGCGAGGCGGTCTGACTGGTGGCCGCCGAAAGTTTGGCGGCGGATGTCCGGATTCAGGCGCAGGTTTCGTTTAAGGCGCACATCCCCAGAACACGACAAGCCATGAAAGTGCATCTGTATAGCAGCCCGAACGGCCGTATCGTGGCCGTGGACAACTGCGACAAGGCGCGAGACTTGTTGCCCGCCTACGGGCCGCCCGCGCCGATGTTCGATGGCCAGCCAGTCAGTTATTCAGTCGCCAGAGCCTGTATCCGCGAATACGGCGGCATGTGGCTACGCGCGGACGGGTTACGGCGCTTCAAGCCGGGTGCGCGGGCGAATCAGACGACGGGCACCATCCGCGCCTGACAGTGGCCGGCCGTCAGGCCGCCAGCGTGTCAACAAAAAAGTCGGTCTGGTCCGCCACCACCTGATCGAATGCGGGCGGAACATAGATATCGAAATGACCGACCGGATAGCGTTTGACCCGCACCTTGTCCGGCGCGCGGCGCGCCCCGTCCTCCATGGCGCCCGGCGGGACGACGACGTCTTCCGTGGCGATGCAGAACAGTGCGGGGCAGGGCAGCCTGGGCGTCATCAGGTTCGGGCGATATGTCGCCAGCGAAACGGCCCAACTCGTCGAGATTTCATTGCGCCAGGCTGCCGGTGCGATGCGCATGTAGCCGGGCTCCGAATCCGGGGTGGTCAGCACGCCCGGCGCCCCAGGGGCGGCGACCACAGGAAGCATGTTGCGTGGCAGCCCCAGAAAGCCGCGCACCGCATCGCTGACCCCTGCCCGTGTGAGTTTGAGCCCGTGAATGAGCCCTTGCTGGCGCAGCACATTCTGGAGGGCCGCGAAGCCGTCCATCATCGCACCCTGAGCGCTCACCGCTGCCACGTGGCCGTCGTTCACGGCTGCCGCGACCGCGTGCCCACCCGAAAACGAGCTACCCCAGGTCGCAATGCGGGCCGGGTCCACATCATCCACGGTTCGCGCGAACTCAATCGCCGCCGCCCAATCCTGCAACTGCATCGGCACGCTCACGACCTGCCGCGGCTGGCCGTCACTGGTGCCGAAACCCCGATAGTCGAAGCAGATCACGTGTAGGCCGGCTGCCGCGAAGGCCTCTGCAAATGGAGTCAGTCCGGCGGCGCGGACGCCACCGAGCCCGTGGGCCATGACCACGCATGGTGAACCCTGCGAGTTCGCCAGCGATGAATGGCGGGGAGCGAAATGGCCCGCGCGAATGATGTCACCGCGAATGGCAAAGCTGATTTCGTTCGACATGACAGAATCCGGATTTGAGATGAGTCGACCCTAGCGCGATCAATCAGCGCTCGCGAGCGCAATGCGGCATGTCGAAAGGGGTGTCCAAGCGCTATGGGTCAGATGAAAGTGTCCGCGAGAACGGGGTAGTCCACCCGGCGGATGCGGCTGTCCGCCAATGGCGGGCAATCCTTGAACAGCGTTCAGACCAACACTCTGTTGATGTTCAGAAGTCGATTGCCGAGTGCGACGACTTCTTGTCCGTCTAGTTGCTGTAGATCGTTCGAACGACTCGCAGGCCGAACGATGGGGCCGAGTCGGCCCGATGTTTCGCCCGGCTGCAAAGTCAACGGCTGGCCTTGTGAAGCGGACTACAGCTTTCGCTTCACCCTCTCTATCAGGTCATCGCAGCATCCCTTGACCTCAAGGTTGAGGTTGTCCAGGTTCCGGCCGACTACCTTCACGCTTGGCCGCTCACCGTGTTCGGCGCAACGCACCGATCCGATGGACTTGGTGACGGAATCCTTGATGCTAGCCAATACAGCTGCTTCAAAGGCGTCGCCGATATTTCTTGGATTGACCTTCTGGCCGTTCATTTCGAAACTGATATCAAACATATCCTGGGTTCCATTCTCGAAAACGGCATCGCGACTACGGGCACAGGATTGGTAGCCCTGCCGGTGTTTGTGAGTCCATCAGCAGGAGCACACCGTTGCCAGCGGTGCCGCACTGAACTGGCCATCCTTGGCCTGTCCAGCGACGTGAGCGGCGCCGAGAGCCAATGCGGCCACCTTGCGGTGTTCTGCTCCGCTCGACACCCTAGCGCTCCTTACGGACGCCCTTGAAGGGCTTGTCATCCGCTTTCTGGTCCATGAATCGGCCGGAGTCAGCGTCACGCTTCGTCCAGCGACCATTGGTGGGGTTATAGGTTTGCGAGCGCTTACGCACTGCGCCGTTACGTCGGTTATCGCCAGTGGGCGGGTTGGTAGCCATGGTTTATAACCTCCATGGTTTTATGGGGGAGACATAAACCTATTCCAGGGTTTATAGTTTGTCAACATTCAGGAACAAAAAATAAACCACACGATGATCGGAGCACGCATCAAACAAGCACGAATTGCGTCGGGTTTGTCGCAGGAGGCGCTTGCCCAACAGCTTGGCGTGAGCACCATGGCGGTCTCGAAATACGAGCGCGATGCCATGAACCCCAGCTCGGATGTCCTGATCAAGATGTCTGGTGCGCTCCAAGTTCGTACGGAGTACTTCTTCCGCCAAGTCCAACTCGACATCACAGAGCCAGATTTTCGGAAAGATAAGAAGCTCAGCGGTGCGGAGCAGAGCCGAGTCATCGCACAGATGCGCGAGGCCGTAGAACGCTGGGTAGACCTTGAGCGGCTCACTCCAACAAGCTGGTCTCAGCAATTCGTGATGCCAAGCGACCTGCCCGAAAAAGTCGCGGACTTCGATCAAGTTGAAGAGGTGGCCAACCAAGTACGGAATGCGTGGAATCTGGGCTCCCAGCCAATTAGCGATATGTCCGAGCTTCTCGAGCGCAAGGGCATCAAGGTCTTCATGCTCGACTATGACGCCGGCAAGCGCTGGGATGGGTTGGTTGCAAAAGCCAATGGGGAGCCAGTCATCGTCGTGGGTGCGGACTGGCCTGGTGATCGCCAGCGCTTCACGCTTGCCCACGAACTCGGCCATGTCGTGCTTGAGGGGCGTCTGGTAGGTGAACTTGCTTCGGAGAAGGAAGAGGAGCTCGCGTGCCACCGGTTCGCGGGCGCGTTCTTGATGCCTGCTGCCTCAGTCGTCGCAGAGTTCGGGCCAAAGCGAACGCGGATTGAACCGCGCGAGCTATTTCTTGCGAAGCACGAATGGGGTCTGAGCATGAGCGCCATGATTTTCCGCGCGCGGGACGCCGGCGTGCTCAATCAGACCAATATGGGGCGCCTGTTTGGCAGCTTTAAGAAAAAGGGGTGGCTGAAGCAGGAGCCAGGTGCGCCGCTGCCCAAGGAGTCACCATCTGGATTCAAGCAATACGTCTTTCGCGCTTTGGGTGAGGATCAGATTTCCGAATCGAAAGCAGCGGAGCTGCTTGGCTTAGGTTTGGCCGAGCTACGCGCGAAGCGGTCGGTAACAGACGAGGCGGTCAATGGCGACTCGGCTGTTAATCAGTGACAGCAATGTCTTGATTGACTTCGATTGCTGCGGGCTACTCGAATCAATCTTTGCGCTGCCTTATGAATTCGCCGTGCCCGACATCCTCTATCTGGAAGAGCTGCGTGGCCAGCATTCAGACCTGCCAGCGCTTGGCCTGAGTGTCAGAAAATTCGGGCCGGAAGTGACTGCAGACATCCAGTCCCTGCGTGCCCGCCACAAGAGGCCAGGCTTCAACGATTTGATGGCGCTTGCTCTGGCAAGATCGCTGGATGCCGAGTTGCTGACCGGGGACCGGCACCTGCGCGAGGCCGCAAAGATCGAGGGCCAAGCGTGTCGTGGCTCTATCTGGCTCCTGGAAGAACTGGTCAGATCACGCGTGATCACCGTGGGTCAGAGCCTCGATGCCTTGGACGCGATGGAGGACGTCGGGCGGCGATTGCCCTGGAAAGATGCCAAGAAGCGACTGTCGGAATTGAAATAATTGGTAACGATTCAAGTGCGACGTTAAAGCGCCCCGGCAACCGACCACAACCGCCCTTGCAGCCAGAGTGATCCACTGATGAACTGATCCACGGTCGGCGGAGAATCGCCTTCCCATACGCGCTGCGTGATCAGAATTTTCAGATCAAGCCGCTCCTCATCGCTCTCACCGATATCGGTGACGCGAACCTCCACCAGCCACCCCGGACTGTCCAGCACACACTTCTCGCGCACCGACAGCACCCGTCCGCAAAACTCATAGTCATCGCGGTCCCATTTCTCAATGGGGACGAGCATGTGCATCTGAGCGGTGGAGATTGTTGGTTGGGCGACCGTGTCTTCGTCAGCGTTGTCAGCGCCCTGCTCTTTGAGAATCGCCATGAGCGGGCTGTCGTCAGGAATCGGAATGTCCTCGCCAACATGCGGTGCGGCATGATAGGCGATCCCACAGAGGATGACTTCGGCGGTCAATCCCGGCGAATACCACCCTCTGTTGCCGACGTAATCAACGTCGAAAAACGTCACTTCGTTATCACCTGCACGCGCCGTGATCTGCGCTTCGAGTCCGCCTTGCCACAAGTGGACATCTTCAACCGTCATTGAGAGTTGGGAGCCTATTTCAACAGCGGGAAACGCTGTTCGGAATTCGTTCCCGCTACCGCCGGTAGTGATAACCAGGCGCATAGAGTCCGGCACGCCGGGCCATCGCAGCACGGCCGCCGTCGGCCAATGTTCCGGCAACGGCTCAGGTGGGGACGGCCCAAAATCAGACATCGACCGGTGCGGCGTTGCCGACTCCAGCACCATCGGTAGTTGCTGGATGAACTCCTGCCCGTAATCGTCGAAGAACGGATCGCTATGGGAGGCCACAGCATGGCGCTCTGCGTCGGTGTCAGAGTCGCGGGTAATGACAGCTTCGCGTTGCTCGACGCTCCATCGGTTGCCAGTCGCCGTGCTTCCGTCCAAGCGGCTCAGATTCGCCATCGCCACGCTCAGACGCTTAACGGTTCCGTACGCAAACTGAACCTCTGCGATGCCATCGACCTCGTCAGCCACCACATGCCCGGTGCCGAACTTGACGTGCTCGACCCGGTCGCCCGCCTTGAGTTTGTTGTTGCCAGAGGCCGTCATTTTTCCTCCGCACCCTTCAAGAGTCTCGCATGCGCAACTTTCTGCTCCACGCAGTGCCACTTAGCCGTCGATCGACAATGTCCCACGGCAATCTGGATACCTCGAACACCCCCAAAACGGATTGCCAGCATTCGCGCCACGCTTGGCCGTGCGCTTCACCATTCCAGCGCCGCACTTGGGGCAATTTGGCTGAGCTGAGGCCGATTGGTCGGTAGTGGGTTTCGCAGAGCGGACAATCCGGTTCGCGTCAATGAGCTCAATGTTGCGCCCCTCAGCGAACTCAACCGCTGGCCTTGTGAATGGGCCTGCTGAAACGACGTATGCGCCGGTGGCACCTTGGGCCGACATCACCCCGAACAATTCCCGGACGACGCCAACGCCGACTTGCGTGGCCCGCCACTGCTTGCACTGGATCAGAAACGTCTCGCCACCTTTCTTGGCGATCGCATCAACCCCGCCATCGGCCCCTGCTTTGGTCAGGGCGACGTGATAGCCCTGCTGTTCGAAGTGGGCCGCCACCAGACTCTCAAACTGCTTCCAGTGCAGGCTGAGTAGCGGCTCAGACTCGTTGCGCCGTTTGGTCTGCTCAAGTAGCGACGCCCGCTTGCGCGTGGCAATCCACGACGTCAGTGCTGCCAGCAGCAGGGCTGCGGGTGCAAGGGCCTGCATGAACATGCCGACCGTACCCGCGAGCTGGTAGGCGACTGTATGTCCGAGTTGGCTGACATCGGCAACCGGTGGTGGCTCAATCTTGCTGAGCAAGTTGAAGCCGAACCAGGCCACAGGTGCCAGGGCAAGGCAAACCTGCCAAGGCAGCTTGGCGAACACCTCGATCCACTGCTCGAATTCGGATTGGCGCTTTCGTCGGGCCATCTAACTAACTCTCTGTTGATCGCATCGGGCTACGTCCATTTTGTAACCTCACTATGGCGCACGACTTCTGGTCGATTCAGCGTATGCGGTGGCACATAGCGGTCGGTGCCTAGCTTGCGGCGGTGCTCATTCAGTGGAATCGCCGCTGGATACCCACACTGGCGTCAACGACCACATAGGCCGTCACTCCTGGCACGACGGCCGGCACGGCCAGCGGCCAGGCGAGTGCCGAACCCGCCAGAACAACGCCGGTCATCGCAAAGCACGAGACACGCGCCAGGCAAATCCGTAGAGCCCATCCGAGAACAGCCTGAACTGCTTGCGGCCGCAATGGCCGCAGCGTGGGCAGTAGATCTCGGAAGTCGCTATCGCTACTGATACCCGTGCGCGACCTTGCTGGCGTACAGCGCTTCCACGGAGTCCGCGCCCTTGATCGCATCGCGCACTGCTTGCTGTTTCACATCCAGCACGCGCAGCTCGCCCCCGATCTCGGCAATTGCTTCGATCCGATGCAATTCGTCGCCAAACTCGGCAGCAAAATTAGCCAGGCCACGCAGCTTCACTAGCGCATCGCCTAGGTGATGGCCATGCGGGTCAACAATTGACGCCTGCACATTCTTTTCGGTGCCGTGGAAGAACACGAAGTCGGGGCACATCCGCCGCCAAGCATCGTTTGCATCCTTGTATGCCACGGCCAGCGCATCGTCTGAAGCCCTACTAGGGTTGCGGTACCAGCCCAGAAAGTCGTCGCGCGCCATTTCGGCGTTCAACACGGCTGTTTCCCATTCGTTCAGAGATCCGGTCGGGAACCGTCCATCGCTATCGGCCATCAAGTGGCCGCTGACGGTCGGCAACAGTTTGCCTTGGTCATCTTTGGTTTCTTCAGCACGCACACGTGGGCGCAGGATGCCGATGCGCTGCGGGTCGGTGGACATGGCGATAATGTCGTCGTACTCAGCGCGGCGCTCGTCGCTCAGGCCCTTGATGGCCACGCGCTGCTTGTCCAGCCAGGCGCGTGCCAGCTTGTCGGCTTCACGGTCGAGTTCGTCGCCGACACCCTCCACACGGCTAAGCGCAGCGACGCGCACGTAGGCTTCGAACAAACCATCGTCATCATCGTCGGCCTCAGCTTCCAGGCGCTCCGCAAACTTCTTCGCCAATCCCTGCGATAGCACGCGCCACGAATCCCTGAAATCGGCGTCCACCGATCGCTCGTCCGCGATCTCCGTGAATCTGCCCGACTGGTACTTGCCCTTGGTCTCGTTGATGCCGATGACGACCGCTTCGCCCTCAACAGCGAGGATGCCGGCGACAGTGTCTTCGACAACCTGCTGGTGCCGAGCCAGCAGGCCAGCCAGCACGTCACTCATCTCCTTGTAGGCCGTGGCCATGGCATTGGCCATCAAACCGTCGAACGACAATGCATGTGCCAGCGCCATCAGGCGCTTCATGGGGCGTGCCGCCTTTCGCGGCAAAGTTTGCGAGGGCAGCGCGTCGAAAGCGGCCCACACAGCCTCCGAGATGGCCGTATTGGCAGTCATGTCGACCGGGTCAGTCAGTACGCGGCGTCCGCCGCCGCCTCCACTGCCGCCGGCATCGGCGTCCTTGCGGCCCAACATCAGGTCACCGACTGCCTTGGCGGTTTCCCGGTTGAAGTGGGGCAGCACGCATTCCACCGAATTCAGTCGGTCGTTGCCAGGAATGCGCCGCGCCAGCGGCGCGCGCACCATACGGCCCAGCAACTGCGTGATGTGCGTTTCATCCTGCGCCGGTCGAAACGACATCAACACCTCGGCGCGCGGGCAGTCCCAACCTGTCGAGATCGCGTCCTTGGCAAACAACACCCGAATCCATTTGCTCTCCTGTACGCGTTCGGGACTGATGTGCGGAACCACGTGCCCGCCAATCTCTAGAGTTTTGTGGTCGCCGAAGACGTGTGCGAGCGACTCCTGCTTCAGCTCCGGCCAAGCATCGCGCACCGTCTCAAAAGCCGTCTTCAGCAAATCGTCGGACGGCGTATTAGGCATCTGCACTACGAGCAGCGGCACCACCGGTTCCGCCGGCGGCGTTTGCGCAGCGGCGTAGTCCGCCCACAACTTGCTCGCCTCGGCCACGCGCTTGGTGGCGCGTGTGAGCAGCACGGTATCGAACTGGCCATCCTCGGCCGGGAATTCCAGGCGGATGTCGTCCTTGAGCAGGCCGGATTCCTGCACGCGCGCGGGGTCAACTACCACGTTCGGGAAGCTCACGCGGTTCTGCGCATTCGCCATGGCCTGGTCGAAC